>CAPNGW010000101.1 GCA_948665105.1 uncultured Lachnospiraceae bacterium | reverse complement strand
TTCATTTTAAGTTTGCGGACGAGTTCCGCCGGATTGCCGAGTACATTGAAATCAACACCACTGACACCGCCGAGGCGGGCTGACCCCCGCCAAAGCACAAAATCCCTTTGGCAGTGTGTTTTCCTAATAAAACGCAATCATATGAGAACAGCGAACAACAGGTACTGATTTTTGACAAGGACAACCATCCCATCTATCCGCTGGACCTTGATTCCGAGACACTGTCCTACTATGCATCTCTGAATTCCCAGGACACTCCCACCCCCTCCCTCTTTTTGAAGGATGAGCTTGTAACCTCCTTTTCTTCCAGCAAGACGGGAATCACCACCATGCTGATTACACCCACCTCCTATCTGGTGCAAAATCGACAGTTTTACCTGGTAATCTGCCTGGCTTTCTTTGTCCTGACCTTCGGAGTTCTGACCTTTATTACCCACCGGCTGGCACACCGGATTACCGCACCCTTAACAGAGCTTGGAAACAGAATTTCCAGCTTTGAGCTGGGACAGACCAAAGCCGAGGAGGAGGGACACACCAGGCGCCATTCCTTTAATGAGCTGGAAATCCTCAATGAATCCTATGACAGAATGCAGGAGCGGTTAAAGCAGTCCCTGGAGGATGTGGTAAGCTCCAGGACACTGACTATTCATTCCCAGATGACAGCCCTGCAGGCACAGATGGATTCCCATTTTCTCTATAATACCTTGACCATCATTTCCATCATTGCAGAGGACAATGAGGATGAACAGGCCGCCTCCATGTGTGTGAAGCTGACCCAGATGCTCCGCTACATCACGGAGGATATTTCAAGGGACACCACCCTTGCACAGGAGCTTGCCCATACTGCCAACTACTCAGACCTGCTCTCCATTCGGTTTGGAAACATGATTGATTTTCAATACACACTGGAGCCGGCCTTAAACATGGTGCGGGTGCCAAGGCTGATTGTTCAGCCACTGGTGGAAAATTGCGTAAAGTATTCCCGCAAGCCCCAAAAGACCCTTCAAATCCCCATCCAATCCTGGATTAGTGAGAACTACTGGTACATCAATATCACCGACAATGGGGACGGATTTTCAGACACCGCACTAAGGGAGCTTCAGGAAAAGACGGAACGGCTGAATCTGGAGCGGGAGAATCCCTCCCTTACCATCAACGGTCTGGGCCTGGCAAATATTTATCTGCGTCTTAAGCTGTACTACAAGGAGCAATTTGTTTTTCGATTGGAAAACAAAGAGGATGCTTTGGGCTCCCCCAGGGGAGCATCCATTACCATAGGAGGAATTCTGGATGAAACGTAGAGAACACTTTTCTGTTCTGATTGCGGAGGATGAACCCATCATCTTAAACAATATCGCCAAAAAGGTGACAAAAATCTCAGATGATTACACGGTTGTGGGAAAGGTTCAATCCGGAAAAGAGGCATTGGAGGTTCTGGGCTCTACAGCCGTGGACATTCTGATTACCGATATTGAGATGCCGGGGATGAACGGGCTGGAGCTGATTCGCCTGGTACGCAAGGATTTTCCAAAAGTACGCATTATCGTCTTAAGCGGATACAGCAATTTTGAGTATGCCCGCACCGCTCTGCGCTATGGCGTGGAGGACTATCTGTTAAAGCCCCTTCAGCAGGATGCGCTGTCAGAGCTTCTGTGCTCTATCAGCACACAGATTATGGAGGAACGGAAATTAAGCAGCAGGGAGATTCTCTCCCTGGCCCTTCGGGAATCCACCGTATTGGATACCCCGGATGCCTTTGCAGGCGGCGGTCTTTTGCTGTTCTATATTACCCTGGGAAATCTCCTGCCCGATGCCGCTGTCTCCCTGGCCTGCGGGCGGCTGTTTTCCGAGCTCTGGAACCGTCTGGATGTGACCCAGTGCTTTCAGTCTGTCAGGGATGTGGAGCACCTGTGGCTCATTGACGAGCCCTGGGGCCTCCGATAACTCCGAGCCCTCCCCCATGCAGAAATTCCTCATTCTCCGCGCCCCCTCCTCCAGTCAATCCATGGACTATTTCTGCCTGCTGCTCAAAAACCATCTGGCTGACTGCCTCCCCGGCTCTCCCTTCCTGATTGTTGCCTGTCAGAATATGATATCCTATCAGGAGCTGTGGCAGAGAGCACATACACTGCGGCTGTCCTCCAGAATTAGGAACCGGCCTTTTGGGCAGGAAACGGCTGTGGTGGGCCAATCGGAGTTATCGGAGGCCCCTGAGGCAGATAAACTCAAAAAGGAAATGCAGGTGCTTCATTCCGTGAATAGTGAAACGGCCTTTCTCTCCTTAATACAGCATACCCTTCCAAAGCTCCTATCTTATCCGGCCGCTGTCCTTCAGCGGTACATAGGCATGGTTTTTGAAGCAATGAATCATTGCTTCCAGATTAATATGCAGGATTGTGATGCTGCCAGTTCCGCCTTCATGGCCCGGGTACCCATCATGAAATCAGAGGACGAATGCTTCTCCTGCTTAGCAGCCGCCCTAAAGGAGCTCTGGGAGCAGGCTTCTTCTCCTGCCACTGGAAGCACTCTCTGTGGGCGTATCGCCCGATACATTGAGTCAAACCTGACACAGCCAGTTTCTCTGGCGGAGCTGTCCGACCGTTTTGGCTATACACCTTCCTACATCAATCGTATTTTCAAAAAGGAATATGCCACCTCACCCTTGCAGTATCTCACTGATCTTCGCATGGACCAGGCGAAGGAGCTATTGTTAAATGCACCGGATATCAATATCAAATCCGTGGCCCAGTCTGTGGGCTATGAGGATGCCCGCTATTTCAGCAGAGTCTTTAAAAACGAAACGGGACTGACCCCCTCCGGCTGGGTGGAGGAACACAGGAAATAATTCCGTTCCACCCAGCCGGCACCGTCCGGGCCAGCCCTCAGAGTCCCTATTTGGGAATCATGTATCTATAACTCAATTACCTTGCCGCCCTCTACCCTGGACGCTTCCGCTGCAAAAGCCATCACATGGCCCTGCAGGGACAACTCCGCACTGTACTTCTTACTTTCCTCGTCCATGGTGCGAAGGGCAGTGGTAAAGCTCTCCATGATGCACTCATCCCCGCCGGAATGTAATGTCTTAGGTGTGTGGACGTTAACCACCTTTTCGTTTCCGGTTGCAAAATCCCGGATTACAAACCTATCGTCCTCGATGCAGCCTTCTATCTCACCCTTTGTCCCCATAATCTTGGTCTGGCGGATAATTTCCATGGTAAATGCACTGGCCTGCCAGGAAGCAGTGACACCGTCCTCGTACTCCATGTTAACAACCTGATGGTCCGCCACATTATTGTCGCAATGATATACACAGCGGGCATAGGGTGTGGTCAAAAGATAGCTTAAAAATTTGTCATTATCATCTGTCCGCATGATAATATCCTTAAGATTCCGATGCTGCTTCCGGTCTTCCAGATACCGATACGCCGAATACATGCAGCTTTTGTTATGCGGGCAGTCCTCACATCTCTTTGTTGCACCTTCCGGCGCATTTTCCGGCTTGAAATAGCCAAGAGACCCGAAGGATGATATCTTTGTACATTTTTTCCCGCCCAGCAGATAATTGATAATATCAGTATCATGGCTGCATTTCGCCACAATCATGGGCGTGGTTTCTTCCGAATTTCTCCAGTTTCCTCTTACATAGCTGTGGGCAAAATGAAAATATCCGATATTCTCAATGTGATGGATGGACTGCACCTTTCCTATCTCCCCCTTGTCAATGGCTTCCTTCATGGCACGGAAGAAGGGGGTATGGCGCAACACATGGCAGACCATGAGGAGAATCCCCTTTGCATTGGCAGCCTCCACAATGGCTGTAGACTTCTCCGCTGTCTCTGCCATGGGCTTCTCCAACAGCAGATTGTAGCCTTTTTCAATAGCTGCCATGGCCGGCTCGTAATGTTCACGGTCCTGGGTGGCGATAATAAGGCCGTCAAGCTCGTAGCCTTTGTCCAGCAGCTCTCTCCAGTCGCTGTGACGGTTCTCCATGGGAATCCCGTGGGCATCTCCAAAGGCATCTCTCCGTTGACTCTGCGGCTCTGCCACACATACAAAGGATACCTCCGCCGGATATTTCAATGCATAAGGGGCATAGCAGTTGGCGCCCCGCTCCCCTGCTCCAATCAAACCTAATCTGATTTTCTTCATTTTTTCTCTCCTTACTAGCCTTTGACTGCTCCTGCAGTCATACCCGCAATAATATATTTCTGTCCGATGGCGTATACAATAATAATGGGAACCACAATCATCACCATAATCACGCTTACATAATGCCAGCTTCTCTGGAACTGCCCGAAGAAGCTGTATACCATGGTGGTCATGGGGAGCTTATCCGAGGAATTCATCACGTAGAAGGGAGTAATAAAATCATTCCAGGCGTTCATGAAATTCAGAATCACCACCGTTACCGTAACCGGCTTAAGCAACGGGAAGATAACCTTCCAAAACAGCCCCAGGGGACCGCATCCATCGATGATTGCCGCCTCATCCAGCTCCTTGGGCACGGAGCTGATAAACCCATAGTACAAAAAGATGGTAAAGGGCGTCACCAGTGCCGAATACAGAAGAATCAGTCCCAAGAGACTGTCCATCAGATGAAGCTTTTGGAGCACCAGAATGGCCGGGACCATATTAAGGGGCGCCACCAGTCCCACCAGGAAGAACATGTACATGAACCGGTGGAGTCTGGTTCTTCTCCTGGCCAGCACGAAGGAACAAAGTGCTGCTCCCACCGTAGCCACCAGTACCGTGAATACAGATATGATAATACTGTTTAAGAAGGCCTGCCCAATATTCACCTGCTCCATAACCTCTATATAGTTACGAAGCATTGGAACCTCCGGAAGGGAAAATTCCATGGACACCGCCTCTCCCTGGGTTTTTAAGGAGTTAAATACAATAATCAAAAGCGGTATAAATACCAGGACAGAAATTCCCCACAGCAGGATTGCCTTGATGGCGGTTAACAGATTTCTTTTCTTTGCCATTTTAGTCGTCCTCCTTTGACATAGCCTTTAACACGGAGAATGCCACAATACAGGTAAAGACAAACATGATAAGTCCAAGCGCTGTTGAAAATCCGTATCTTCCGGAGCTGTATTCTTTGTAAATTACAGTATTCAATACCTCGGTCATTCTGGCCGGTCCGCCGTTTGTAAGGACGAATACCAGATCGAATACCTTAAGGCCTGCAATCAAATTCAGTACCAGGTTGATGGTGATGGAGGGCATAAGCTGGGGGATGATAATATAGCGAAGCTTCTGGAAAGCCGTTGCCCCGTCGATGGAGGCCGCTTCCAGATAATCGTCGGAGATGGCCTGTAGGCCGGCTATGTAAATCACCATATTCTGACCCACCAGCCTCCATACCTCCACAATGACCACCGCAGCCAGAGCTGTGGAAATATCTCCCAGCCAGTCTCTCTGTAATCCACCGAGGCCCAGAACCCCTAAAAATGCATTCACAATACCGGTATCGGGATTGTAAATAGACTTAAATACCAGGCCTATGATAAGGGGTGAAAGCATAACCGGAAAAAAGAAAATGGTCCGCAAAAGGTTTCTGGTCTTAAAGCTTTTATTTAAAGCCAGCGCCATTCCAAGCCCCAGCACATTTTTCAAAATGGTAGTGGCTATGGCAAAAATAATGGTATTTCTGATAACCAGCAAATATCTGTTATTGGTGAAAATTTCGATAAAATGTGAAAATCCGGTAAAATGTACCTCATCATTCATGGCATTCCAGTCGGTGAACGAGAATGCCAGGCCCATGGCGCTGGGAATCATAAAAAACACCAGATACAGCACCAGGGATAGAAGTATAAAATAGGAAGGATATATTTTTTTATGTTTCATGGCTTTATTCCTTGCCTTTCCGCTTCATTCTTGTGACAGAAGGGGCTGCTTAAACCTTCACAGCCCCTTCCAAAAGGAATTATCTTTTAGAACCCTTCCTGTCCTGCATCTTTTGCAAGGGCTCTTCTTGTTGCGTCGTACTGCTCCAATACCTCCTTGGGTGACAGCGCGCCCACAAACATCTCCTGGCAAAGCTCACTGATTTTTCCGCCGTCATAGAAGTATACGCTGGCTTCTGCTCCGGGGCTCTTCTTGTCTCCCACAATGCCCATCAGCTCGTTAAATGCAACTGTGGGGCTCGCTTCGATTCCCTCAACGGAAGAGGATACATAGGTGGTCTTCTCGCTATACAGAGTCTTTAAATTGTCTTCTCTTGCAAGGAACTCAAAGTACTGCTTTGCTTCCTCAATGTTTTCACTGTTTGCGTTGATACATTTTGTAGTTCCGCCTGCAGTCAGTGTTGCATATTGGTTATCTGCAAGAGGGCTTGGGAACATGCCGTATTCCTCAGGATTCACGCCGTCAATGTTCATGGCCATCTCGTTGGGATAGGAGCCGTGAATGATAATCATGCCGTAGGTTCCGCTGGCCAGTGCATCGTAAGAATTGTCATAAATGTTGGACATATGATTGTCTCCGAAGTATCCGGCGGCTTCCATCTCCTGAAGCTGCTCCATGGCGGTTACGAATTCCGGTACGTCTGCAAATCCAATCTGGTTGGTGTTAAGCTGGTTGTAAAGCTCCGGGTTGTTGGCCAGGGCCAGAGCGCTTGCACCTTCCATCCAGTAGTGGGTGTGCCACAAATCCTTTACAAATTCATAAATGGGTGTAATGCCTGCAGCCGCCAACTGGTCGCATGCAGCCTTGAACTCTTCGTAATTGGTGGGAACCCTAATGTTGTTCTCCTCGAATACGGACTTCTTGTACAGCACGCCGTTGGTGTCATCCACACCTGCGGTATTCTGTGCATACAGCTTTCCATTGTAGGAAGAGGTGTCAACCGCCCACTGCTGAAGGCCGCTTACCCAGGACTCATTGGATAAATCCACCATGTTCTGCTCGGGATTAAAATCCTTTAGCTTGGTTCCGGAATAAGACATGAAGATGTCCGGTCCTTCTCCGGTATTTAATTTTGACTTGATGATAGTCTGGTACTGGTCATCGGGGCTCAACTGGAAATCCACCTTAATTCCGGTTTCCTCCTCAAACTTCTCTGCCAGTGCACGGTCCACATCCACAATCCAGTTCTGGGATGCAGCAAGGGTTATGGTTTTTCCTGTGCCTTTGTCGCCCTCCTCATTACCCTTATCCTGGTCGGTGTCCTCCTCTTTATCGGCGTTCACCTCCTGGCTGTCTTTTTCTCCTGCATTGGATTTGTTGTCGCTGCCGCAGCCTGCCAGCATACCCATGGCCATGCTAAAGCAAAGACCACAGGCCAATAACTTTTTAATTCTTCCTTTCATAGGTATTTCCTCCTTGGGTGTATTTTGTTTATGTCTGCATTATATATCCTTCTGTTTCATACTAAAATGCACTATTTTGAACTACTATGTGGAGAATTTTGAACTCTTTTCTTGTTCTTTCCCAAGGGAAATCAAGAGACACATTTCCCATTTATTATTATAGGAAAGCTGTCTGGGCTTCCCCATGATATAAAAAACCGCTCTGTGGAATTCAATCCACAGGGCGGTTACTGAATGATTTATCTGTTGTATTTTTTCTTGTGGCTGCAAGCATAAGAGCCGGCCAGAGTGACAGCCGCCGCCAACATAAATGTTATCCAGAGGGCGATGCTACTGTTATCGCCAGTTTGGGGACTTTTGCTGTTGGTTGTATCAGCAGGCTTCGTTGTTTCAACAGGCTTCGTTGTTTCAGCAGGCTTCGTCGTATCTACCGGTTTGTTCGTATCTTCTGGCTTATTCGTATCGGCAGGTTCTGTCGGCTCGGTGGGTTCTGTCGGCTCGGTGGGTTC
>CAPNGW010000100.1:7651-7893 GCA_948665105.1 uncultured Lachnospiraceae bacterium | reverse complement strand
TCTGCTCGTCAAAGTCATATTTCTCCGGCAGCAAAATATCCTCCGCGCCATTGGCAATCCCGCACCATAGGGCAATATAGCCTGCATCCCGGCCCATCACCTCAATAATGGAGCAGCGCTCGTGGGAGGTGGAGGTATCCCGCACCTTGTCAATGGCCTCCATGGCCGTATTTACCGCTGTATCAAAGCCGATGGTGTACTCGGTACAGGCAATGTCTAAGTCAATGGTTCCCGGAAGGCCG
>CAPNGW010000100.1:0-7627 GCA_948665105.1 uncultured Lachnospiraceae bacterium | reverse complement strand
CCCCTGGAAGGAACCGTCGCCGCCGATAACGATAATTCCGTCAATGCCGTGCTTCTTGCAAATCTCAGCCGCCTGTTTTTGCACCTCCGGCTGCTTGAATTCCGGACAGCGGGCGGTCTGCAAAATGGTCCCTCCCCGCTGAATTATATCAGAAACATGCTTTGCTTCCATGTCTTCAATCTCTTCCTGGAGCAAGCCTGCATAACCTCTCTTGATTCCCTTTACCTTCTTACCGTTGAAGATAGCCTGACGCACCACTGCACGGATTGCAGCGTTCATGCCCGGCGCATCGCCGCCACTTGTCAGCACTCCGATTGTATGAATCTCCTTTGCCATTTTTCATGCCTCCTAATATTTTCCTCTTAACATTCTCCTACATTTTAATATCTTTTGGTAGTGTTTTCAATAAATTTTTCCACAACTTTTACATTTTTTTCACCCAGCAGCTCCTTAAGGCCTTCTAAAAGCCTATCCTCTGCCTGAACATTCCAGTTGGGCGGCAGCTGTTTCATCTGCTTCGTGCCCGCAATGTAGATGATAACCCTGTCCTGTCCGTCGGAGGCCTTTAACTGCTCCAAGAGCTCCCGCTCCCGGCCGTCGTAGTCTTCCACGGTATCAAACTTCAGCCACAGCTCCTTCTTCGTGTCGTCAAAGGAGTAAATACGCTCGCAAATCAGCTTGCCGTTCTTCTCCTCCTCTGTGGACACACGCCCCCGGACGAACACCTTGCTGTCCAGCTCCAGAAGGTGGCTGTTCTTCTCATAATCCTTGGGAAAAATAATGATTTCCAGGGTTCCCACCAAATCTTCCAGAGTGATGAAGGCCATGGTCTTGTTGTTTCTGGTATATTTGATGGTTCTATCCACAATCATACCTCCCACCATGGCGCTCTCCCCATCCACAACCCGAGTCACTCCCAGTTCCTCGTCCAGCGCAAAATCTGTGGTCACACGGGTAATATTTTTCCGCCACTTCTCCTCGTATTCTTCCAGTGGGTGGCCGCTGATATACACGCCCAGCACTTCCTTCTCAAAGGCCAGAAGGGTTTCCTTGGCGTACTCCGACACCTCCGGCATCTTCACCTCAAAATCCGCCTTGGTACTGTCGTCGGCAAAGTCAAACAAGCTCATCTGCCCGGCCATGGTATTCTTCTTCTCATGGGCAACACTGTCCAGGATGGTGGCGTATATCATCATGGACTGCTTCCGGTTTCCGTTAAGGCCATCCAGGGCGCCGGATTTGATAAAATTCTCCACAATCCGTTTGTTCAGCTCCTTGTCCGCCATCCGGGTGAGAAAGTCGCTGAGGCTTAAGAAGGGCCCCCGCTCCAAGCGCTCCTCACACAGCTTTTCAATACAGCTGTGGCTGACGCTCTTAATGGCCGCAAGCCCATAACGGATGGAGGGGCCGGACACGGAAAATGCCCCTTCCCCTTCGTTGACATCCGGCGGCAGCACCTGTATGCCCATTTTGCGGCAGGTGAGGATGTACTCGGACACCTTCCCGGAATTGTGCATCACGGAATTCATAAGGGCCGCCATATATTCCACCGGGTAATAGTATTTCAAAAACGCCGTCTGGTAAGCCACCACCGCATAGGCCGCGGCGTGGGACTTGTTGAAGGCATATTTTGCAAAATCAATCATCTCGTCGAAAATTTTGTTGGCAATCCTCTCGTCGATGCCCTTGGCGATACAGCCGGGTACCCCCTCTTCCTTGTTGCCGTAAACAAAATTCTGACGTTCTTTTTCCATGACGGAGCCTTTTTTCTTGGACATGGCACGGCGCACCAGGTCGCTTCGGCCCAGAGTGTAGCCCGCCAGATCCCGCACAATCTGCATCACCTGCTCCTGATAGACGATACAGCCGTAGGTAGGGGACAGGATGGGCTCCAGTTGGGGACAGTCGTAGACCACCGCACCCTCGTTATTTTTGCCCTTAATATAGACCGGGATAAAATCCATGGGGCCGGGGCGGTACAGGGAAATACCTGCGATAATGTCCTCCAGGGTCTGGGGCTTTAGCTCCTTCATGAAATTCTTCATACCGGCGCTCTCCAGCTGAAAAACGCCGTCGGTTCTGCCGGTGCCCAGCGAGTCCAGAACAGCCTTATCGTCGTAATCGATTTTGTCAATATCAAAGTCTTCCTTCCCGTCCTTGTGAATGAGGCGGACGGCGTTCTGAATCACCGTCAGATTTCGAAGGCCCAGAAAATCCATTTTCAATAGGCCCAGCTCCTCCAGTGTGGTCATGGTAAACTGGGTGGTGATGGATCCGTCGGAGGCCTTGGACAGGGGTACATACTCGTCCACGGATTTCTGGCTGATTACCACCCCCGCCGCATGCATGGAGGTATGCCGTGGAAGCCCCTCCAGGCGCTTGGACATGTCAATCAGCTTCTTCACGCTCTCGTCGCTTTCATACAGGCCCCGAAGCTCTGGGTTCATGGTAAGTGCCTTATCTATGGTGATGCCCAGCTCTGTGGGTATCTGTTTGGCAATATTATCCACAAAGGCGTAAGGCAGGTCCATAACACGGCCCACGTCCCGGATGACACCCCGTGCCGCCAGTGTACCGAAGGTGACTATCTGTACCACTCGGTCCTTGCCGTATTTCTCCACCACGTAATCGATGACCTCCTGACGCCGGTCCACGCAGAAGTCAATATCGATATCAGGCATGGACACACGCTCCGGGTTCAAAAACCGCTCGAACAGCAGATTGTAGCGGATGGGGTCAATGTTGGTGATTTCCAGGGTATAGGACACCAGGCTTCCGGCGGCACTTCCACGGCCCGGACCCACGGCGATATCCTGCTCCCTTGAAAAATGAATAAAATCCCAGACAATCAGGAAGTAGTCCACATAGCCCATGGTCTTTATAACCTGAAGCTCATAGTTCAATCTCTCCGTCAGTTCTTCATAATTGTCGGGGTATCTTCGTTCTAATCCCTCAAAGCAAAGCTTGTTTAAATACTCCCAGCTTGTCATGCCCCCGGGAACGTCGTATTTGGGCAGCTTGGTAACGCCGAATTCAATTTCCACATGACACCGGTCCGCAATTTTCTGGGTATTTTCCAGGGCCTCCAGGGCATAGGGAAACAAATCTCTCATCTGCTCCTCGGATTTCACATAGAACTGTCCGCCCTCGTACCGCATGCGGTTCTCATCCGAGAGCTTCTTGCCGGTCTGGATGCAAAGCAGGATATCGTGGGGCTCTACGTCGTCCTCATACGTATAGTGGACGTCGTTTGTGACCACCAGCCCAATCCCCGTCTCCTGGCTCAGGCGGAGAAGCTGCTGATTCACCGTCCGCTGCTCCTGGATTCCATGGTCCTGAAGCTCCAGAAAGAAATTGCCTTCTCCAAAAGTCCTCTGATGCCACAGCGCCGCCTCCTTGGCCTCCTGATAAGAGCCCCGCAGCAATAATTTGGGCACCTCACCTGCCAGACAGGCGCTTAGGGCGATAATGCCCTCAGAATACTGCTCTAAGATTTCCCTGTCTACTCTGGGGCGGTAATAGTAGCCGTCCACAAAGCCCTTGGATACGATTTTCATAAGATTGCCGTAACCGATATTGTTCTCCGCAAGGAGCACCAGATGATAATAGCGGTCCTCCCCCTCCACCCGCTCTCTGTCAAAGCGGGAGCCAGGGGACACATAGACCTCACAGCCCAGAATGGGATTGATGCCGGCCTCCTTTGCCGCCCGGTAAAAATCAATGACGCCATACATGACACCGTGGTCTGTGATGGCGGCACTGTTCATTCCCAGCTCTTTGACTCTGGCCACATATTCTTTTATCTTGTTGGAGCCGTCCAAAAGACTGTACTCCGTATGCACATGTAAATGGGTGAATGCCATCCTGTGTGCCCCTCCTTATCCATGGTAAAACGGCCTTTGCGCCTGTTTGTATCTCGCGTAAACGTTTTGTTCTTATGCTCTATGGTAGCGATTTTTTACTGTTCTGTCAACTGATATTCCCAACCGTCATCCCGGCAAGTTCTGTGGAATTCTGCCATCGTCTATATCGCACAAATACCACTCAATTTTTTTGTGTATTATTTACATATTTATGCATTTTTTCAATTTTTACTTGTCATTCTCATACAACGGTGCTAAAATACCGATAAAGTGAAAAGGATACCCGGAGAGATGGAGCAGGGTTTTATACGGCAGAGATGCTGTATAAAATTCTGCTCCTTTTCTGTCCAAACTTTTCACTTTGTAATCCTTGATCTCAAGGAAACATCCCGGGAAAATTTATGAAACGTGAAGGAGGAAAAACATGAACACACAGAAGCAACAACGTCAGGGATTATGCATTCTTATCAGCATTATTCTGATAGTGGCAGGAATCGCCGGCGCCAAACTATTGCAGACAAACTTTGGCAAAACTGACATTCGGAATGTCAACATCGAATCTCAGTCCGGATATACCCTTTCTATGGATTTGTATATCCCGGAAAATGCAACCACAGAAACCCCCGCTCCCACCATTTTGGTTCAGCATGGCGGCAATAACAATAAAGAAGAAATGCAGCATTACTGTATCGAGCTTGCGCGGCGTGGATATGTTACAGTGGGTGTAGATATGTATGGTATGGGAGAATCACAGCCCTTATCCGATGCAGAGTGGCTGACCCAGGGACGCGGCCTTTATGATGCCGTGCGCTATGCCGTTACACTTCCTTATGTGGATACCGACCGCATCTCTCTATTGGGATACTCCCGCGGCGGTAAAGCAGCCGGAGAAGCATTGGAATGTGACAATGCCGATTTGAATGTGATAAAAGCAATTTTTGCAATCCACAGTGACCCTATCGTGCGTAATGCCGATGGATACACTGACGTTTATGGCGCCCGTCATATCGCCGCCTTGGCTGATAAAAACGACGAATTCTTCTTCTCAGAAAAAGCCAACGATAACGGTACCTACTCCAACGATGCCAACAAGTACGCTGCCAACCTGTCAAGCCCGGCAGAATACATTATCAACAACAGCGCCCAGTCCTTCCTGTATTTTGGTGAGGATCCTGCCAACACTCCAAAAAAGCGTGTAGCCGAAACAGTTTACGAAAAAGACTACGGCGGAACCATCGGTACCCGTCAGATTTTCGTTTCCAACGAAACTCACATGTCCGGCTGGTATTCCCCACTGGTTATGAACCGGGTACTGCAGTTCTTTGCCCGCGTGATGCCCACAGATTCCGGTCTTGGCCCCAATGACTTTACCTATACCATTTGGAATACCTTTAAGTTAATTGCACTCGCTGGATTGATTATGTTTGGCGCTTCCTTACTGGTACTTCTGGTTACCCGTTCCAGTATCTTTAAGGCTGCGGATAACGGCTCCCAGGAGCTTCGCCCGGTTGCAGGGCGATCCGGCCATCTCTGGTTCTGGGGAATCCAGCTTGTGGGAATCGTATTGTGTATCCTGGTAATCCGCTTCTTAAACGTAAAAGGGCTTGCCTCTTACCGGGATGCAGTCTTTGCTTCGGCAAATCCCATCTATCATGGCTTAATCGCCCTTTTATGCGGTGCTGTAACTATCATTCTATGTACTGTCTGGTATGTATGTTATGGTAAAAAGCATGGCTTTGAGCTAAATACCACCGGCTATTCCACCACCTGGAAAGGTTTTTACAAAGCAGTTGCAGCCGTGCTGATTGCCGTCGGCTCCACGCTTCTGATTGTATACCTGGTTGACTACCTATTGGATGTGAACTTCCTGTTTATTTTCTGGGGATTCATGAAATTTGGCACCAACCGGATTCCGGGTATGCTGCTGGTTGCTCCGCTGTACATTTTGTACTATGTGGTAATGTCCATCAGTGTCAATACTTTCAATTTCACCCGCACCCTGGGAAAATGGAAATGGCTGGCAAACCTGTTGACTAGCTTTATCGCCTCCATTCCAACCTTGTTTGTTCTGTGCTATGTGTACGGAATTTTCAAGGCAACCGGTTCCAATCCCATGTTTGGCGGACTTGCCTCTGCCGCCACCGCAGTATATGCTTTCCCGGGCTTCGTATTCGTAGCAATTCTGGTATGCCGTATCCTTTACCAGAAAACCGGCAATCCTTATCTGGGCGGTATTCTCTGCGGTATTATGGCTACCATTAGTGAATGGGCCATTTGTGAAATCCGTGTGCATACGCCGGGAACTACCTATGCCGGAACCGGATGGGTTTATTCACTTCTGGCCATTGGAATTGTGCTGATTGTAGGATGCCTGACATTTCTTTCTAAGAACTGTAAAAAGGCATAGGACACCGAAGGCTTGAAAAACTGGCCTTTACATTTCAGAAGCACTTTTTCAGCAAGACAGATCTTCAAAATTTTCTTGCAGAACACCGAAAGGGCTATTATAATAAAAGAAGATTGTGAATGACTGGCAGTTACAGGAAAACCGCAATGCATTCACCAAAAAGAATAAAGGAGAACAAGACATGACAAAACGTTGCGCAGCCGCAGCGCTGACCTACGCCGTAGCCGCCATGGTATTCGGCGTCTTCTACCGAGAGTTTACTAAATTTCAGGGATTTACAGGCAAGACCACCTTGTCTGTGATGCATACCCACTATTTCCTTTTGGGCATGGTCTTTTTTCTTCTGCTAATGGTCCTTGAGAAAAATTTCCACCTGTCCGCCCAAAAAAATGTGGGCAAAATTCTGATTGCTTATCAGGTTGGCCTTAACATTACAGGCCTTGGACTGTTCATGCGGGGCATGACCCAGGTCCTTGGGACGGTGTTGAGCAGAGGACTTGACGCCTCCATCTCCGGTATATGCGGCATCGGCCATATTTTAACCGGTGTCAGCATGATTCTCATTTTAGTGAAAATCAAAAAGAGCTGCTCTTAATTTTTTTCCAAATCCTTCCGATATGTATTACATAAGGCCAGGGACGGTGTATAGAAGAATTATTCTTCTATATGCCGTTTTTATTCTGCAAAGCAGAATTCTTTTACCATAGCAGCAAAGCACACCCGGGATACGTGCTTCTGTTATTATTTTAGAAAATGTGCGCGCATACTTTCACTTATCAATTATAGCCAAAGAGAGGTGAATTGTATGATTATTCAATCCAGCGCGGTGCAGATGCGCTCTGCCCGCAAATACACCCGCTTGTCCCAGACCTTTGTGGGCGCTTCCGCCCAGAGCATCGGGATTACTCCCGGCGGAAGCCTGTCCTTTTCCGGTTCCAAAGAAGATACAAAAGGGGGAGCCAATAAAAGTCTCAAATCACAGCTTTTCCATGCCGGCCAGATGAAAAGCGCTAATGTGGGAAAGCTTAAAACCAGCGAAGCCTTGAAATCCTTCGCCCAGATTCAGGAGGAAACCATCTCCTACCTGATGCGGCTGTTCTTCGGGAAATCCAACATTTCCGCCTCCCAGGGCTCCATGGGCGCGTCCATGGCCACAGGCATCGGGTTTCGCTCTGAAACCGTGGACATTACCACCGTAAAGACGGAAATGGAGCAGACCTCCTTTTCCACTTCCGGCACAGTAATCACTGCCGGCGGACGGGAATTATCCTTCCAGGTGGATGTTTCCATGAGCCGCTCCTTTACCCAATATACCAGCCAGCGCATGGAGGTGCTGACCACCACCCAGTTCTGCGAT
>CAPNGW010000099.1 GCA_948665105.1 uncultured Lachnospiraceae bacterium | reverse complement strand
GAGAGAGGAAGAGGAGTGTGCTTATGACAAACAAATACCGTAGGGACTGCAAATAGCTTACGGTGCTGGTGCTTAAGATAAAGGTCCACCCGGTAAGAGGGGATATCTCGAAGCAGGATAAGCTGGTGGCGCTGTGGGAGAAGGTACTCTCCCTGGCCTCTCTGGAAGCCTTCTCATAACAGGAGTAGAACAGCTCCCTGTCCAGGGCGGTATCACTGGTGTAGACAAGTGTCCCCTCCCCGTCGAGAATCGTGATGGAGTAGTCGGAAGGATTCTCAAAGCCCTTAAGCAGGTCAGCGATGGTGGCGCTGTCAAAATCCAGGATTAGCAGGCCGTATTGGTTGCGTGTGTCCCGCATGGAACGGATGACGGAGAATACCGTTTGACTGCCGCCCCAGAATTCCTCGTGGGGAGGCATGAAGGAGGCATAGGTGATGGTCTCGAACAGGTAGGGAAGCTCCGACTGGTTTTTTAAAAACTCTTTATCCACAAAGGGAATGGCACCTTCCCAGGAGCGGACTCCAATGTGGTCATAGTATCGGCTGACATAGCTGATGGAGCCGGAGAAATCCTGGGAATAGAGGACAGTGCCAAAGGTATTTTTAAAGCTGCCGTTGGCTGGTACGTCCTTGATGAAATAATTATCACTGGAGCTTTCGATATTTTTTGCCACCGTAAGCAGGGCATCGTTGGTCTGAAGCTCCTTTAAGGAGTTGTCAGCGGTTTTAAGCAGGGAATCAAGATTCCGGTTCAGCATGGTGGTATTGTTGATAAGGGAATCCTCCATATTTTCCTTTAATGCGTTGGTTGTAAAATAATAGAAAACCAAAGAGCTGATAAATAAAAGTATGATATTGAGGATAAAACAGGAGATATATATTTTTCCTTGCAGCGAAAGCTTTTGAAATTTCATGGCGCCTCCCGGGATGTCTTTTCCGTCTTATTATTCTCCAAAACATGTGGCAAAGGGTATATCTGATATTTCCAAAAGTATAGCATAGCTGTTATGAAAAATACAGGTAATTGGTAAAAAGTACATGTGATAATTTCCAAAAATCCATGGAATATGGAAAAAAAATCATTTATATTAAACAGGTAAGATGTATGAAACATTGCAAAGGAGGAGCAAAATGAAAAGAAAAATTGTAAGTATGTTTGTTTGCATGTCCATGGTTGCGGCCCTTATGGGATGTGGCGACAAAGGAAGCGCTAAGACCGAAGGCGGTGACAATACCGGAGCTTCCAATGAGGAGTCCGGAACTGACAATGAGGATGTCGGTGGGGCAGATAATGAGGAGGACACGAAGACACCCTCGGAGGGCGGCGTGACCCTTTCCCTTTACTGTAATGCGGATGATTTGGCAAAGCCCTACATGCAGAAGATTATTTCCATGTGGGAGGAGGCAAGCGGCAACAAGATTGACCAGCAGGGCTTAGACACCGCCAATGCGGAGAACATTGCCCTCACCAAATTCACCACCGGTGATATCCCCGATTTGTATGTACATTTCGGCAACAGCAATTTGATGAATTTCAATCCGGAAGAAAACTTTGTGGATTGGTCCGATGCAGAGTGGGTGGCGGACATTCAGGCTTCTGTACTTCCCCAGGCCACCTTTAACGGCAAGATTATCGGACTTCCCTTCTGGGAGGCATCCAATTCCGGCTGCTTCTATAATACGAAGATTTTCGATGAGCTGGGGATTGCCATTCCCACCACCCAGGCAGAGTTTAATGCAGCCTGCGAAACCTTACTGGAGAACGGAGTGCAGCCCATTTACTTAGCAGCGGCAGACGCATGGCCGGTACTGTACCAGTTCGCACTGGATCCTGTTCTGGTAGACCACCCGGATTACATTGATAAGCTCAATGCCGGTGAGATGACTTATGCAGACATTCCCGAATTTAAATCCATGTGTGAGTGGTTTAAGATGGCCGCGGATAATGGCTATTTCGGAAAGAACTACGCATCGGATACCTGGGATTACGCCAGCGAAGTCCTGGGAACCGGCGAGGCGGCTATGATGTTCGTGTGGGATACCTGGTTCGACACCGACTATGACAGCGAGTCTTACGATTACGTGGGTGATGACTTTGGCATTATGCCGGTATTCATGGGAACCTGTGAGGAAGGAACCTATGAGGGCGGCAACGTAAATCTGATGATGGCCAACAAGAACGGGGCAAATGTGGATGCAGCCAAGGATTTCATCAATTTCATGGCAAATCCGGAGAACTACAATGTGGCTTTTGACGGCGTGGCTACTGCAGCAGTATTTAAGGGACAGACCACCAATGTGAACTCCACCCAGTATGAAGGCGCCAAGGCCAGCGTTGATTCCCTGATTCGGGCTTCTTCCGCACAGCCCAAGATTATCGGCTTTAGCCAGAACGAGGGCGCCAAGGCTCTGCTTCAACTGATGACCGGTGATGTCACGGTGGATGATTGTATTAAGTTAATTGATGATGACCGTATCGCTACTTTGGAATCCTTCTCTCAGGAATAAACATAAGTAGTCCATAACGGACATGGCAGGATACAATGTTTCAGGTTTGAGCGCTGCTCGAACCTGAAACTGTTCAGGAGGCAACTATGAACCGTAAGAAAATATACCCACTCTATCTGGCTGCCATACCGGCGCTGGTGTTTTTTATCTTCTTTATTGTGCCCTCCACGGCCGGATATTATTACGCATTCACCAACTGGAGCGCCGCCAGAACAGAGGGCTTAAAATTTGTAGGGTTTCAAAATATTTTGTCGGTGATGCAGAATTCCAAGGTGCCTGTTGCATTTGTCAACACACTGATATATGCCGGTGTTAAGACTGTGATGGTAACCTTGTTGGGATTCGTGTTCGCCTATATTCTCAACCGGGAAATCAAATCCCGTACCGCCCTTCGCACGGTGTATTTTATCCCGTCCATTTTCTCCTGTCTGGTGGTGGGCCTGATTTTCAGCGCTGTATTTCAGACCCGGCACGGTACCATCAATGAGATACTAAACGTATTTGGAATGGCCAATGTACAGTGGCTGGGCTCCAGGGGAACAGCAGTATTCGCCATCTGTGTGGCAGAGGTATGGAGAAATGTGGGATACGCCATCATCATTACCCTGGCCGGTATGCAGTCGGTATCCTCTGACTATATCGAGGCAGGAAAGCTGGACGGGGCGTCCGAATGGCAGCTGTTTCGCCATATCACCCTTCCTCTGATTATGCCTACGGTCAACGTGAACATCCTTTTCAGCCTGATTTATGGACTGAAGATGTTCGATTTGATTTACGTTATGACAGGCGGCGGGCCAGGAAATGCCACAGAGAGCTTCGGAACCCTTATGATGAATGAGATGTCTGCAGGCCGGTATGCCCAGTCGGTAGCTGTGAACCTTGTATTCACGATTCTTCTGATTCTTATTTCAGGCATATATCAGAAGTTCAGTTCCAGATGGGAGACAGTGCAATAGTATGAGTAGAAGAGTAAAAATAACAAACAGAATACTGGAGATTGTTTTGTGGCTTTTTAGCATCGTGACCATTTATCCGATGCTGATGGTGCTTATAACTTCCTTTAAGACCAAAGGGGAAGCCTCGTATATGAGCATTTCTCTTCCCAGAAAATGGCTCTTCGAGAATTATTTGACGGTTCTTCAGGGAAATTTTGTCCAATCCCTGTTTAACAGTGTGTTTATCACCTTCCTCTCGGTACTTTTGATTGTGGCGTTGTCCGCATTCTTAAGCTTTATCATTGTGCGCCGGGATACAAAGCCCTGCCGTATCGCATACAAGATTATCACTCTGGGAATTATCGCGCCCTTTGCGGCTTTGCCCACCATTCAGCTGCTGCAGCAGCTGGGGATTTACGGCTCCAGAGTGGGCCTGTGTATGATTTACTCCGCCCTGTATATGCCTTTTACCACCATGATGTTCTGCGGCTTCATCAAGGGAATTCCCAGAGAGCTGGACGAGGCGGCTGTTATGGACGGAGCCATCGGCGGGCGGCTGTTTATCCGCATTGTGATTCCTCTGTTAAAGCCGGTACTGGCCACCACGGGGGTGCTGAATTTTATGTGGGTGTGGAATGAGCTGCAGATTCCTCTGTACCTGCTTAATTCCTCCTCCAAGTGGACGCTGCCCCTGTCGGTGTACAATTTTTACGGGCAGTTCAGCAGAAGCTGGAATCTGGTATGCGCAGACGTGGTATTGGTATCCCTCCCTGTGATTATCGTCTACATATTTGCACAGAAATGGGTAATCGCAGGAATGACGGCAGGAGCGGTCAAGGGATGATATAAGAAGGAGAGATTGATATGAGAAAGCAGTATACGGGAACCTGGGAATCCGTGAGGGAACACCAGGTGCCAAAGTGGTATGAGGACTGCAAATTCGGCATTTTCGTCCACTGGGGAATTTATTCGGTGCCGGCTTATGCGCCCAGAACCTGGGAGCTTGGTGAGATTGAAGTCAACGAAGAGTGGTTCTTAAATAACCCTTATGCGGAATGGTATTACAATTCCATCAATGTGGGAGCAGGCCCCACCTATGAGCACCATGTGAAAACCTATGGGAAGGATTTCAAGTACGAGGATTTCATCCCCATGTGGAAGGCGGAGAACTGGAATCCCGGCCAGTGGGCGGATATTTTCCGGAAAGCGGGGGCTCGGTACGTGGTTCTGACCACCAAGCACCATGACGGCTTCTGCCTGTTCCCCAGTAAGTATACAGAGTTCCACACCGGGGCCATGGGGCCCAAGCGGGATATTACCGGAGAACTGACGGATGCGGTGCGTAATGCCGGGCTTCGGATGGGACTTTACTATTCAGGCCTTATTGACTGGCAGTTTGCCAACGACCCCATTTTTGTGGAGGCTCAAAATTTCGGTAATGCCTGCCCCACCTACGCCTATGCGGATTACTCCTACAACCAGATGAAGGAGTTGATTGACACCTACCATCCTTCCATCCTGTGGAATGACATCGGGTGGCCGAAGCAGAGTGAGGAGCTGATGCCCTATCTTCTGACGCACTATTTCAACACCGTGGAGGAGGGCGTGGTGAACGACAGATTCAATGGGCTTTATCATGATTTCACCACCAAGGAATACAAGTACGGAGAGGCGAACCGGGAGGAGAAGTGGGAGATGACCCGGGGGATGGGACTTTCCTTCGGCTACAATGCCAACGAGGGAGACGACCAGTTAATCAGCCTGCCCAGGCTCATCAATCTTCTGGTGAGCACGGTGGCCAACAACGGCAACCTCCTTTTGAACATCGGCCCCAAAGCCGACGGAACCCTTCCCACAGAGCAGGTAAAGCGGCTTCTTGAGCTGGGAAGATGGCTGGAAATCAACGGGGAAGGTATATATGAAACCCGGTGCAGCAAGCGGACTTCCAAGGTGCTAAAAGGCGGCCAGGAGGTTCACTATACCAGGAAGGGCCAGGACCTTTACGTGTTTGTGGACGGCCTTAAGGAGGGGGAAAACGTGATAGAGCTTCCCGATGTCGGCGGAGCAGTCACACCCCTTGACGGAAGCCTGAGTGCAGCTTGCGAGAAAATGGAGAAGGGCATCCGCCTGATTATCAAGAATTACTCCAGTGAAATGTATATCGCCGGATTTAAAGGCGAAGGTTTAGAATAGGAAAGAAAATATTTTGTGAAGTGCAGCCCCGGACAGGGGGCCAAAAGCAGTATCTCCCCTGTCTGGGGCGTCCTTTTGGCAAAATAAAAAACTCCCGAAAGCCTCTTGCTAGAACACCCGGAAAATAGTAAAATAAATATTGTGTAACCAGAAGGGTACAAACAGGAGGCCTCCATGAGCGAAAAAATCGTATTAATAGACGGACACAGTATTTTAAACCGGGCATTTTACGGAATCCCTGACCTCACCAATTCGGCAGGGCTTCACACCAATGCCGTTTACGGATTTTTAAATATATTATTCAAAATTCTGGAAGAAGAAAAACCCGAATATCTCACCGTGGCCTTTGACGTTCACGCCCCCACCTTCCGCCACAAAATGTATGCGGAGTACAAGGGTACCCGAAAGCCCATGGCGGAAGAGCTGCGCCAGCAGGTGCCTGTCATGAAGGAGGTTCTGCGGGCCATGGGGGTTGCCATTGTGGAGCGGGAAGGCTATGAGGCCGACGATATTTTGGGCACCATCGCTCGAAAGAGCGAAGCGGAAGGCCTGGAAGTCTCTCTGGTATCGGGAGACCGGGATTTATTGCAGCTTGCCAGTGAGCACATCAAAATCCGCATTCCCAAGACCAAGCGGACAGGCACGGAGATTGAAGATTATTACGCGGCGGATGTGAAGGAGAGATACCAGGTAACCCCCAGGGAATTCATTGACGTGAAGGCTTTGATGGGGGACGCCTCCGACAACATCCCCGGCGTACCCGGCATTGGCGAGAAGACGGCCATCAATCTGATTGTGGCTTACGGCAGTATAGAGAACGCCTACGCCCACGTGGAGGAGATTAAGAACAACCGGCCCCGGGAGGCATTAAAAGCCCATTACGATATGGCACAGCTTAGCAAGGTCCTGGCCACCATCGAGACAGATTGTGACCTTCCCCATGACCTGGCAAAGGCAAGGCTTGGAAACCTTTACACCCAGGAAGCGTATCTTAAATTCAAGGAGCTGGAATTTAAAAATATGCTGAGCCGCTTTGAGGTGGAGGCTCCTGCCAACCCCATAGAGGAGCATTTTAAGAAGCTCACCACGCCGGATGAGGCCGGTGATGCTTTTAAGAGGGCAGGGCAGCAGGAGAAAATCGCGTTCCTCCTTCTTAAGGAGGCCGGGGAGTTCTTAGGCCTTTCTCTGTGCTTCGGGGAGGAGGACATCTATTATATAGAGGGGGGAGACTCTCTCACGGAAGCATATCTTCGGGGAGAGCTGGAAGCCCTCATTGGCAAGGTGGAAAGGGCCGTGACCCTGGATGTCAAATCCCAGCTTCCCGGCTTCAGCGAGGAATTCCTGTCCTCGGAGGTCAGAAACCATCTTCTGGACGCTCAGATTGGCGCTTACCTTCTGAATCCTCTGAAAAATGAATACAGCTACGAGGATATTGCCAAGGACTATTGCAGCCTTTTGGTGCCCTCCCGGGCGGACTTGCTGGGAAAAGCCTCGGCATCTGCCGCTTCCAGAGAGCAAGGAACACAGTTTTTACACTGGGCTTTATTTTCCTGCTACACGGCCTTTAAAGCCTGGGATGAGATTTCCCGTAAGCTTGAGGAAACCAATATGCAGCACCTTTTCGATACGGTGGAGATGCCCCTGGCTTTTACCCTCTTTGACATGGAAAAGGCCGGTATGCTGATTCGTGTGGAGGAGCTTAAGGCCTATGGCCAGGAGCTGTCGGTGAAGATAGAGCAGATTGAGAAGGAAATCTATCAGGACGCCGGGGAAGAATTCAACATCAATTCCCCCAAGCAGCTGGGTGTGATTCTCTTTGAGAAGCTCAAGATGCCCTACGGGAAAAAGACGAAAACCGGCTATTCCACGGCGGCGGACGTGCTGGAGAAGCTTGCGCCGGAATACCCGGTTGTGTCCAAAATCCTTCAGTACCGACAGCTTACCAAGCTGAAATCCACTTACGCGGACGGCCTTGCGGGCTGTATCCGGGAGGATGGAAGAATCCACAGCAGCTTTAACCAGACCATCACAGCCACCGGAAGAATCAGTAGTACGGAGCCCAATCTTCAGAACATCCCCATCCGTATGGAAATCGGACGCCTGATTCGTAAGGTTTTTGTGCCGGCGGAGGGCTTTGTGTTTGTGGATGCGGACTATTCCCAGATTGAGCTTCGTGTGCTTGCCCATATGTCCGGGGACGAGCATCTCATTGAAGCCTACCGGCAGGCCCAGGACATCCACCGGATGACGGCCTCCCAGGTGTTCCACACCCCCTTTGAGGAGGTGACGGCTTTGCAGCGGCGAAATGCCAAGGCCGTGA
>CAPNGW010000098.1 GCA_948665105.1 uncultured Lachnospiraceae bacterium | reverse complement strand
CACCCTCTGACAGACCGGCGCCCAGCGCAGCGGTTGGGGATGGTTTCATGAATATTCCGGACGGGATTGACGAGGAATTGCCGTTCAACTAATCGAACAGGAGGAAACAAACATGCCTTATAATAAGAGTGAAAGAAGCGATGCACCCATGAAACGCAGAGGCGGCATGCGCAGAAGAAAAAAAGTTTGTGTGTTCTGTGGTAAGGACAATGCCATTGATTACAAGGACACCAACAAATTAAAGAGATATGTATCCGAGAGAGGTAAGATTCTTCCCAGAAGAATCACCGGCAACTGTGCAAAGCATCAGCGTGCTCTGACGGTAGCTATCAAAAGAGCAAGACACATTTCTCTGATGCCCTACGTGACAGATTAATATGAAGTAATGAGAGACCGCAGAAATTCTGCGGTCTCTTTTTTGGACCCTTTGCAAACAGACAAAGAGTTACGACCCGGATAAAGGCCGATTGTATGTCCTTGAAATAATGGTATTATCTGTATTTCCGCCGATTCTATTAGGAATTTTCACTGAAATCGGTGGAATTTTTTTGTGCAGATTATCTGAAAATCTATTTTTTTCGCCCCTCCTGTTGACAAAATGATATAGACATATTATATTGTATGCATACATATGTATACAAAACAAAAAGGAGGATTGCTATGAAAGCAAAATTAGTGAGTTTGATGATGGTTGTATGTATGACAGCAGCACTGCTGGCTGGCTGTGGCGACGGGGGTTCCAAAGACAATGCAAATACTCCTTCCACAGACGAAAATAACGGGGAACAGCAGAATAGTGGGGATAACGGCAGTACAAACAATAAAGCCAGTGGCTCCTCAGACGGTGAGAAGATTACCTTAAAGCTGTTTCATAACTGGATTAATGTGGAGGAGGCGCCCTACTTTGAAGACATTGCAGCAGAGTTTGAGTCCACCCATGAAAATGTAGATATCGTGATTGAGAATGTGGGTGACCCGGATTACCGTTCCAAGCTTTCTGTCATGCTGGGAACGGATGACGCGCCGGACATCTTCTTTTCCTGGAGCGGGGAATCTGCATACAAATTTGTAAGAGCTGGACTGGTGCAGGACTTGACCCAGTATTATGAAGAGGACATCGCCTGGAAGGACAACTTCGTGCAGGCTGCGTTGCCTCCTTTCGAATATGAGGACGGCATTTACGGTGTTCCGGTGCGAATTGACTGTAAGATGATGATTTACAATAAGGCTCTGTTTGAGGAGTACAACATTGAGATACCCACCACCTATGAAGAGTTCTTACAGGTATGTGAGACCTTCAAGAAGGCCGGAATTATTCCGTTGGCTCTTGGAAATCTGGAACCCTGGGCATCTTGCCATTATATTTCCACATTCAACGGTATGTGTGTGCCTGAAGATGTGCGAAGAATGGACAACGATTACAAGACCGGGACCTTTACAGACCCGGGCTATGTACAGGCTCTTCAGATGTTGCAGGACTTAAACAGCAAGGGTTATTTCACACCCAACACCAACGCCATGGATTTTGATATGGCCAGAAACGATGTATTTATTGGCAAGGCAGCCATGACTTACATGCAGTCTATTGAGTTTAAGCGCTGCCAAGAGAACAACATGGAAGCAGGCGTATTCAAGATTCCTTTTCCGGAAGGAGCGGCAGGCAATGAGAATCTTGTAACCGGTTCGCCCGATGGATTTATGATTTCCAGCAAGTGCGAGCATCCCGAACTGGCCATGGAGTTCTTAAAGTTAATGACCAGCAAACCCTGGCAGGAACGCATGATTACCCAGCTTTCCAGCCCGGCCTCCGTGCAGGATGTACATAATGCGGAGAATTCCAACGATGTTACCCTGCAGGCAGTAGAAGTATACAAGCAGGCAGATGGATTTGTAAACTGGCTGGATTCCGATATCCACAGTGAAATTGCAGACGTGTATGTTCCTGGATTACAGGAGGTTATTGATGGCTCCAAAACACCGGAGGATTTGATGGGTGAAGTACAGGGGATTGCAGCAAGGGTGCAATCGGAAGAGTAAGAGTAGTACAGGCAGTTAGGAGGAGCTTCCTAGGGTGTGTGGAAGCTCCTGCTAGATTGGGGGAATAAGGTTGAAGGCATATAAGAATAAAAAAATAATCATCCTGTTTTTAGCTCCAGTGGTCATTGGACTGGCTGTATTTGTGTACTATCCGTTGATTCAGACCATAATCGGAAGTTTGTTTGAATGGGTATCATACTCGCCGGACCGGAAATGGGTGGGCCTGGAAAATTATATTACCATTTTTACAGATAAGGATTTCGGACGAATCTTGTTTAACAACATTGCCTATGCAGTAATATCTGTTATCTGTCAGGTATGTTTGGCTATGGTGCTGGCGGCCTGCTTAGAAGAAATATTTATGCGGAGGTTCCAGAACTTTTTTCGAACGGTTCTGTTCCTGCCGTCTCTGATTTCTATGTCAGTTATCGCCCTTTTGTGGAAGTGCATTTTCAATCCCAATACAGGACTTTTAAACACCTTTCTGGTAAATGCACTGGGGATAGAGAACCCGCCAATTTGGATGGGTGATGCTACCTTGGCAATTTTTTGCTGTATTTTCATTTCCCAGTGGCAGTATGTGGGATACTGCATGCTGCTGGATCTAATCGGGATTCAGAAGATACCTCAGGAGCTCTATGAGGCCGCCATCATCGACGGAGCGGGCTCTGTAAAGAAATTTTTCTATATTACCTTACCCATGGGTAAGGAGTCCATGCTGGTGACGGCAATTATTACGGTTATCGGCAGCTTTAAGATTTTTACGGAGATACAGGTACTCACCGGCGGAGGGCCCGGGAAGGCTTCGGAGGTGCTGGCCACAGCCATGTACAAGTCAGCCTTTGAGATGGATAAGATGGGCGAGGCAAGCGCCTATGCGTTTATTATCTTTGCCATCACAATGGTGCTTTCTCTGGTGCAGATGAAGCTGTCGAAAACAGGAGAGGAGTCGGATGTATGAGATATAAGAAATGGTATGGTTCCATTGGAAAAATATTGATTTTTCTCCTGTTTGTGTTTTTGTCTGTCATTGTGATTTTGCCGCTTTTGTGGATGCTGCTGTCCAGTGTGAAGGAAAATACGGCTTTTTTGACAGATCCCTGGGGAATTCCGATAACTTTTCGCATTGAGAATTACGCATATGCTTTGAAATATGGTGTGGGTCGGTACTTTTTAAACAGCCTGATTGTGACGGTGGTTTCGGTGGCGCTTATTGTGTTCTTTAGCGCGCTGGCGGCCTATGCGGCCAGTCGGTTTCAGTTTAAGGGACGGAATGTGGTGTTTCTCTTTATCATAGGCGGCATGATGATTTCACCGGAGGTAAGTCTGGTATCTCTGTTTAAGCTGCTCCATTCCTTAAAGCTCTATAATACCCATATGGGATTGATTATTACCTATTGTGTGTTTCAGTTTTCTTTTACGGTATTGCTGTTTCGATCTTATATGCTCTCTCTGCCCCGGTCTGTGGAGGAATCGGCTATGTTGGACGGCTGTTCCGTATGGAAAACATTTTGGTATATCGTGGTTCCCATGTGTAAGCCCATCTTAGCATCCGGTGCACTGTTTGCCACCATGCATGTATGGAATGAGTATATGTTCGCAACTGTGTTTATTGAAAGTGATTCACTAAAAACCATACCAGTTGGATTGGTAACGCTACAGGCCGCACTTAAGACCAATTACCCGGTGCTGATATCCGGTCTGGTAATCTCGGCCGCGGTTGTAATTATCGCCTTCCTTGTGTTCCAAAAGCAGTTCATACGGGGCTTGTCACAGGGTAGTATCAAAGGGTAGAAGGGAGAAAATGGCATGAAGATTCTAGGATTGGGAGACTGCTGTGTGGATTATTACATTCATAAAAAGACGGCGTTTCCCGGAGGAAATGCGTTTAATATTGCAATATTTACCGGAGATAACGGTGCGGATGCCGCATTCTTAGGAACGGTAGGAGATGATGCTATCGGAGAGCATATTTTAAAGTGTGCGGCCAAAAAGGGTGTTGATACCTCTCATTGCCCCATTAAGCACGGAGTTTCGGGGCGGGCTGCAGTAAATATTGTGGAGGGAGACAGGGTCTTTGTCAGTAACTATTTTGATGAAGCCCACGGGGTAGGAACCTTGTTCCCACCCATGCTCAGTGAAAATGATTTGAAGTATGTAGAGCAGTTTGACCTGGTGCATAGCGCTTGCTACGCCCATGTTGAAAATCAGCTTCTAAGGCTGAATACGGAAAAGCTTCTGGTAACCTTTGATTTTTCCGAGGAGGACAAGTACCGGACGGATGCGTACCTGGCCAATATCTGCCCCATTGTGGACCTGGCCCTCTTCTCCTGCTCTGGGAAAAATAAGGAGGAGTATATTGCATTCGCAAAAAAGGTGCAGAGCTACGGCTGCAAAAATGTGCTGATGACTATGGGTAAGGGCGGTCAGATGGTGGTCACGGTAGAAGGCCTCGTGTGCCGTGGACAGGCCAAGATGATTACAGCAGTGGATACTATGGGGGCCGGAGATTCGTTCTTTTCCGCATTTATTGTAAATCTGCTGCGGCTGGGCTGGAAGAAAAATGAACCTCTTACCAGAGACCAGATTGAGGCGGCCTTTGAGGTGGCAGCGGAGTATTCCTCCCGGATATGCATGGTGGAAGGCTCCTTTGGAATGGGCATGGAAATTGAGTTTTAAGCAATGCATTTTTAGGAAATTTGGGAAAGCATGTTACTGATACACAATTTATTTTTGAAAAATAGGAGATGAAGGAAATGCTGAAATTTGATGAAGCGGCTATTAAGACGGATGTGGACGAGACGCTTGCTCTGCGGGGACAGGTGGAACAGGACGTTGCACAGATTGTAAAGGAAGGGTATGAGAACCTTTTCCTAGTGGGCATCGGCGGAACCTACGCGGTTGCGGAGGAGATGATGGCTTACTTAAAGGGTCACTCAAAGATCAATGTTTACGTGGAAAATGCAGCGGATCTGATTGCCGAGGGTAATACAAAGCTGGGGGAAAAATCCATCATGGTGATTACCTCCGCCACGGGAAATACGCCAGAGATGACGGAGGCGGTGCTCTACGGCAAGGAGCGGGGGGCCAAGGCAATGGGCTTTGTGGATGTGGCAGATTCTCCCTTGGCCAAGGTGACGGACATTCTTTATTCCTGCCGGGGCGGCGCTTACTTAAAGCTCCTGATAATTCTTCTGGCTTTTATGAAGGAAGCGGGAGAATTTGCGGATTATAGCAAATTTTATAATCAGATGAAGCATCTGGGGGATGGTCTGGTGTCGGTACAGAAGGCGGCGGACCATAAGGCAAAGGCCTTTGCTTTGGCACATTGCGACGATGACATGCACTACATCGTGGGTGGCGGCAGCTTAAAGGGAGCGGCCTATAGCTACGCCATGTGCTACATGGAGGAAATGCTCTGGATGCGCACCAAGTCCATATCTGCAGCTGATTTCTTTCATGGAACTCTGGAAATTATCGACCGGGACTGCAATGTGACGCTCTTTAAGGGAGAGGACGGTGCCCGGACCCAGGCAGAGCGGGTGGAACGATTCCTTCCCAGAATCTGTAAAAATGTTACGGTCTTTGATACAGCAGAGTATCCCATGGCTGGCATTGACGGAGAATTTCGGGATATTTTGACGCCCATGGTAATGGCTGCTATTTATGCGCGTATCAGCATCCATCTGGAGGAGGCGAAAAAGCATCCCATGGATATTCGCCGATACTACCACAGACTGGACTATTAAGGGAATCTTGCAGAAATTGTTTCATTACAGATTACCATATAAAATTAAAATATGAACTTAACTTTTTTCAAAATAAATTGTGAATTGGAGGAGAGCCAGATGAAAATCGATTACAAGCAGGTGGTAAAGGAAATACTGGATTCCAGAAAAGAGAGGGGCGGCATACATAATATTTATTTTGCGGCCTGCGGCGGTTCCAAGGCGGGCCTTACCACGGCAGACTTTTTCTTAAAATGCGAGGCGGCCAAGCTGGAGAGTCATGTATACACGGCTAAGGAGTTTGTGCTGTGTCCGCCTAAGGCCTTTGACGCGAATTCTATCGTGGTGACGCTGTCTGCCAGCGGTACCACCCCGGAGGCAGTGGAGGCTGCTAAGGCTGCCAGAGCCAGGGGAGCTGTATCCATCACCATAGTGGGCAAGCAGGATTCTCCCCTGGCAGAGCAGGGCGATTATGTATTTTATAACGGGGACGAGCCCAAGTATCAGTATTCCACCTGCTCCATGGCCATAGCGTTAAGATTCGCCATCGAGCTTTTGCAGCAGTCAGAGGGGTATGAGCATTACGATGAGATTCAGAATGGTTTTGCCATCTTAGACGACGTTATCGGCAAGGCCAGAGAGTATGCGGAGGCTGGAGCCATCCGTTTTGCACAGGAGCATAAGGAGGATAAGGTACTGCATGTGATGGCCACCGGAGCCAACTATAACGTGGCCTACACAACCACCACCTGCATCCTCATGGAATGCCAGTGGATTCATTCCAATCCCATCCACAGCGGGGAATTTTTCCACGGTCCTTTTGAGGTGGTAGATAAGGAGGTGCCTTTCCTGATTCTGGTGGGTGTAGGAAGAGAGAGGGCCATGGATGAGCGTGCTGTTGACTTTCTGAAAAAGTACGGTAAGCGCATTACTGTGCTGGACGGCAAAGAATTTGGAATCGATATTCTGGGTTCAAATGCAGGTGAGTATCTGAGTCCGCTGGTCTTTACAGGAGTGCTGAGCCGCTACAGCCATCGGCTGGCTGACGCTCGCAGCCATTCCGTAGATGTGCGCAGATATATGTGGCATGTGCCCTACTAGAAATTCTCTAAGCTAAGGGAATCTCATTGACATCGGCCCTTGCAGCCAATATGATTGCTTTGACTGGAATGCTTATGGTACCGCTGTAGAATGAAGGAAAAAAGCAAGGAAAAAACGCGGAAAAACAAAGGAATTGATTGAAGTATTTTCCAAAACGTTCTATAATATAGATATATCTATGTAAGATGAGAGAATACATAAATCAGTGAATGCGGAGTGGAAGTGTATGGAGACATTAGATACAACCAGCATCGTGCCATTATATAAACAACTGAAGGATATGCTGCTTAGCGATATTGTCCAGGGGAGGCTTAAGGCGAATCAGAAGATTCCTACGGAACTGGAGTTAAGCGAGAAGTTCCAAATCAGCAGGATGACAGTGCGGAAGGCTCTGGCAGAACTGGTGGACGAAGGTGTTCTGGCCAAGAAGCAGGGAAAGGGGACTTTTGTCCAGGAGGAGAAGTTGACGGAGGACTTATCAAGTCCTAACAGCTTTACGAATCTTTGCAAGCGAAACGGCAAGGAGCCAGGAGGACGAACCCTGAAATTCACGCTTCAGGAAGCCCGGGAGCGGGACATTCGGATTCTGGAGCTTAAGGAAGGTGAGCAGGTCATCCGGGTGGAACGTGTGCGGACGGCGGACAATGTGCCGGTCATGCTGGAGAACCTGTATTTTCCGGGGCACTTGAAGAATATTCTCACGGAGAATTTAAACGATGTGTCATTGTATCAGATTTTGAAGGAGAAGTATGGGCTTCATTCGGGAAATTCCGTAATGGAGATTAGCGTCTGCGAGGCCACTGCGGAGGAGGCGGGGATTCTGGAGATTAAGACGGGAAAGCCTTGCCTGCTTATGGAGGAAATCGTATATGACCAGTACAATAATCCGCTTCATAGAACCAAATCGGTGCTGCGGGGGGATAAGTTCAAGTATATCAGCCCGCGGATGAATGTGAATCCTATAAATAAGTAAGGAATGGAAATAAAAAGAAGCCGGGAAAGGTATCGGTTTGTGGGATGCCTTTCCCGGTTTTTTGTACTTTGAGTTTCCCCATTTTTAGAATACAAATGTCCCGGTATCCTCTATTTTAAA
>CAPNGW010000097.1 GCA_948665105.1 uncultured Lachnospiraceae bacterium | reverse complement strand
TTTATCATAAAAGACCCTGCAAAGCACTTTTTACAGAAAAAACTTCACATACTCGGCCATCACCCTCGGCAATGCCTCCCCCATCACATACGGTAATCCAGCTGCGCGCCTTTGTCTTCCTCTGACTGATTCAGAAGCTCCACATACCGCTTTCTGGCACGGTTTTCCGAGGACTCCCGGGCAAGCTTTTCCGCCTGGGTCTCTTTCGGCTTTCCGGCAAGCTCCTCCTGCAGATTTTCCTTCTGGGGCATCCCTTCTGTCAGGTTCTTTTCCGCCTCCTCGACTGTCTTGTCCGCCAAGCTCTTTTCCGCTTCCGCGACTGCCATTTCCGCCAAGCTTTTTTCCGCTTCCGCGGCAAGCTCTTCTGGCAACTCTTCCAGCTCTTCCCTTAATTCCTCCAGCTCTTCTGGCAGCTCTTCCAGCAGCTCATCCAGAACGCCTTCTGTGTCCTCGACTCCAGTGGCTTCCTCGATGGCCTCTTTCTTCCGTTCTTCTTCGGTCTTCGGCTCGGTCTTTTCCACCGCCTCGGCAATTTTCTTCCCCTGCTCCTCTGCTTCATCCAGAACATGGCGCATCTGCTCAAAATTGTAAGCCTTCTTTACCGCATTTATTTCATCCTCATAAGAATGAAACATTTCCAGCTTTCTGCTAATATCCTCCACCGTATCGCATTCCATCTGCTTTAGATTTTCCTTCCGGCTCTCCCAATACTCAATCTGGCTCTGGGCCTTCTGCTGCCGCTCCAGCTTCTCCTGAGTACTTTTCATCATACTGTCAGCGCCAAATCGTTGACGGAATACAGAAAATAAATTAAAATTGTTTTTCGACACATTCATAAGCTTCTCCTGCCATCCTTTCTATAATGCTTTTTTCGGTATATTCCGGGTAAAACATAACGGATATGTCACCAAAAAAGTCATTTTAGTCTTGGAAAAAGGAATTATTTTATTTCAAATATTTCTTTTCTCATAACACAATAGTATAATAATGTTATGGCACCAGAAGCGCAGACAATAAGCAACAGCAGTATATTAATTCCAATGATGTAAAAACAATCATGTGAAGAGGAGTGCGACGAGTGAGGCTGCTTCGAGAATCAGGGACTGCCCGAAAGCAGTCCCTCTTCTGATGATTTTACTTATTACAGGCGCCTCCCTGAGGAATGTCGAATTCCGGGTTGAAGGCATAGAAATTCCGGGAATCCAATTGTTCCTGAACCAGCCGGAGGCCTTCCCCGAATCTTTGAAAATGCACGATTTCACGCTGACGCAGGAAGCGGATGGGGTCGCTGACCTCCGGGTCCTTGACTAAGCGTAAAATGTTGTCGTAGGTGGTGCGGGCTTTTTGTTCTGCCGCCAAATCCTCAAACAAATCGGTGATGGGATCTCCCTTGGACTGGAACTCACAGGCGTTAAAGGGGATTCCTCCGGCTGCCTGGGGCCACAGGGCCAGGGTATGGTCCACGTAGTATTTGTCAAAGCCGGAGGCCTTGATTTCCTCCGGAGAGAGATTTTTCGTAAGCTGGTACACGATGGTGGAGACCATCTCCATATGGGCCAGTTCTTCTGTGCCCACATTGTGCTCAGAAATGCTCCATTTTTCAAAAACACTTGAACAACCGCTATTTAGGGGATGTTGGATGGGTGCAATCATAATTTAGCCTGGAGGTCTGTATATGGATAAGAAAATATTGATTATTGAGGATGAGGCGGCGATACAGAAAATATTGTCTGAGCCACTCACCTTTGCAGGGTATGAAGTTACCACCGCCTCAGACGGACTGGAGGGCATCAACACATTTCACAAACAGGATTTTGACCTTATTTTGCTGGATATAATGTTGCCAAAGATTGACGGATATACTGTGTGTGAAATGATACGGCAGGAATCACAAATCCCAATTATTCTTTTAACTGCACTTGACACAGAGGAGGACCAGATGAAGGGCTTTGACAAGCTGGCGGATGACTATATTACAAAGCCATTTTCCATAAAGCTCGTCTTAAAGCGTGTGGAAGCGCTTTTGAGGCGGGCATCATCAGATCCTGTGTCAGGCACTATTCGCTATAAGGAAATCACTTTAAGCGAAACAGAACGCAGGGTTACCGTTTCTGGAAATGAAGTATCACTTACCCACTTGGAGTTTGAGATTCTTTTGCTGTTTCTTAAAAATGCAGGGCGTGTTTTTACAAGGGATGACCTTCTGAATCTTGTCTGGGGTTATGACTTTGTGGGAGATGAAAAGGGTGTGAACTTTCATATTATGAACTTACGCAAAAAATTAAATGTAGATTATATTTTAACCGTAAGAGGGGTGGGATATAAAATTGCGAAAGAAAATTAAGAACAGTTTAAGTATAAAGGTGTTTTTATGGGTTTTTTCTGCCCTTACAATTTGCAGTATGCTGATTTATGGAATTGTATTGACTGTCCTGCCCAGACAATATCAAGTTACCTGGGACAAGCAGCTGGATGCCAACACAGAAATCCTTGCTTCTGAATTGCAGAATATGCGTTATGAGGATGCAGTTAAAGAAATATATAATTTTTGCATTCACAACAACGCGACAGCTATACTCAGCGATGACAATGGAGCTTTGAGCTTTGGAGAAATAAAGGCAGAGGAATTGACTGTTACAACATCAAGTATTGCAACGACTGTTAGCTTTTCAGACAGCAAAACAGAATATGCACTCATAATATCTTCCATATCGCAGACGGCTGATATAATTTTAAGCCTGATGCTCCGTTTCCTGCCTGCTGTCTTTGCAATTATTTTTTTACTGTCGTTCTTAAGTGCCTTTATTTGCAGCAAAGTTATTGTTACCCCCATCGCTAAAATCAGTCAGATTTCCAAGCGGATGACATTACTGGATATGACTTGGAAATGTGATATTGAAAGTGACGATGAGATTGGAGTGCTTGCTTCAAGCCTGAATATTATGGCAAACCGATTGCATGGGGCTATGGAAGAATTAAAAAATGCCAATCATCAGCTAGCGAATGATGTAGAGAAATTCAAGACATTGGAAGAGCAACGCAAATACTTTTTTACGGCTGTATCCCATGAGCTGAAAACACCATTGACCATATTAAAAGGACAAATTGAAAATATGATTTTGGGATATGGTGATTATAAAAATCATGATAAATATCTGCCTGAAGCACTGAAGGCCACGGAAGATATAGAATTTCTTGTGAAAGAGATTATCACTATATCCAAAATGGAAAATATGAACTTAAAGGATACCTTACAGGAGGTTTCGCTAATCACATCGGCTGACCACACGATTCAGGCTATTTTACCGTTTGCACAGGATAAGGATATCCGGATACACCAAAATATCAGTACGGATATGATGTTGTCTGTCAATCCCAATCTTTGGAATAAAGCCCTGTCTAATATAATTGGAAACGCTGTTGGGCATTCTCCCCGGGGCGCAGAGGTTTTCATCTCCTTGCAATCCTGTGAAAATGGAAATACTCTCGTTGTGGAAAATACCGGAGCGTCTATTCCGAAAGCTGACCTTCCCCATATGTTCACCCCCTTTTATCGGGCGGACAAATCAAGGAATAAAGCCACCGGTGGAAGCGGCCTGGGGCTGTACATTGTCAAAACAATTCTTGACCTGCATGGTATGGCATATGAAATGAAGAACACGGAGAAAGGTGTAGCCTTTTTCCTGGGCTTAAATTGAATAGCAGCGTTACTCTGTAAAAAGCTGTCAGCATTCGCTGGCGGCTTTTTTGCAATCTAACCAAAGCCTTATGAAAATCAAATCAAAAACGAATCAAAGGACTGTATGATAGACCTTAGAAACACTCTTTGGGTATACCTGTATGCCCCAAAGGCAGGGCAGTAATGAGGAAAGGAGTTGAGCAGCTTAGATGAAATTTACACAGAGAGCCATGCTTTATATATCGCGCAAAAAAGGAAAAACCATAAGTCTGTTTTTGATGGTATTCGTAGTTGCGGTTTTTCTGATTTCGTGTTTTAGCATTTTGAATGCTTCAAAAAGGTTGTCAGAGGATATCCGCACTTCACTTGGAGCGGCCTTCTATATAAGAGCAAATACCCAGGTGTCAATGAATGAAAATGGCGAAGCAGAGGTGAAGGAAAACAATGTCCATATCACCCAAAAGGAAATCGATGAGATTATGCGGACAGGCGAAATCAAATACTACAATCCCATCAATTACGGGTTTGCCAAGAGCGAGGCAATCCAATTTATTCCCGGCCATAAACATACGGCGGAAAACAACATGGGAAAAGTGACGGCCCTGGGGTTTTCTGCACTTGCTCCTGATTTCACAGATGAGACAGCCATTTTGGCGGAAGGAAAACATATCACCGAAGCGGATAAGGGAAAAATCCTTATCAGCGAGCAGCTGGCAAATGCCAATCAGCTGACCGTTGGCGATACGCTGACACTGACCCATGCCAGGCTGGGCGAAGCTGACGGAGCATACATTGATGAAATACCTGTCAAGACAGCCTGCACCCAAGTGGAGGTATCGGGAATATATAAACTGAATATCGGGGACAGCTCTATGAAGCCAACGGCGGGTGTGGCTGAAAATGAGATATATGCCAGCCTTGATGTCCTGAATGAGCTGCGGGAGAGTGAAACAGGCATTTACACGGGGGAAGTTGACTTCTATATTACTGACCCTGCCAAACTTGATAATATCACTGGCAATGTTCAGCTGCTGCAATCCATTGATTGGACAACACATTTTATCCGCACCAATGATTTTCAATATTCCAGGATAGCCCACCAGTTATCTTCCCTGGCCGATTTAGTTAAGACACTGCTTGTCCTTGTGTCAGTTATCAGTACGGCGTTTTTAATCCTGCTATTAACAATGCGTATGCGCAGCCGAATACAGGAAGCTGGTATTTTGCTTAGCGTTGGAGCTTCAAAAGGGCAGATTATTGCGGGATTTCTGCTGGAAGTGTTGTCGGTTACAATCCTTGCGCTGATTATATCTTATATCGTTTCTCTGGTTACCACACGGTTTTTAGGTCATGGCCTGTTTGAGCAGCTGCAGCCAAATCTGATAAACGATGAGTCACTGGCAACAGGAATGAACAGCGGCCGTCCAATTAAAAATTATCTGAAGCTGGGTGCCGTGGAACTATTGCTTATTTATTTGTGCCAATTAGTCGTAATTGCAGCCTCGACCGTTGTACCGTCCATTATGATTATGCGGCTGAAACCAAAAGAAATTTTATCAATACATGAGTAATGCGATTAAGGGCATAGGAGGATTCAAAAATGAGTTTTATAAAAAGAGCAGGTTTGTATTGTTTAAGACAACGGTTTAAGACGGTTATACTATTTCTGGTGTTGACGCTTATTGCAGCTTTCATGCTTACGGGCCGTGCCTTTCGTGATGCGGCTAAGGGTGCGACAGCAGATGTATCGACAGCCATCGGTGGAAAAATCATGCTTAATATTGACACGGAAGGACATATGGGAAGTGGTCAGCAGACACAATGGGGAACTGCCTATGCTTATAATGGGGACCTGATTACCCAGGAGATTGTGGATGCAATCGGAGAGGTTGAGGGCGTTGTGGACTATAATGCCGAGGAAACAGCAGGCTATTACGGTGCAGGCGTAAATTTTAAATACCTGCCTGCCGCCCTTGGATTAAGTTATACGAAATATGGGGAAGCATCTGCTTATACCATAACATTGTCATCTGAAAAATGCAGGGCATTCCAAAATGGAAGCTATAAATTAGTGAAAGGCAGACACATTACGCCTGACGATAAATATGCCTGTCTGATTTCAAAAGAACTTGCCGATTATAACAAGCTGTCTGTGGGCGACAAAATAAAACTGTATTCCTTTACTTTTGATTCTGATTTTATAGATGAGTTTGAAATTGTAGGAATTTTTGACGGCACGGAGGGAGCTTCGGGAAATGCCTTGACGGTAGACGAAATTCCTGCAAATTGTGGTTATGTGGATGCAGCGGCAGTACAGGAAATATTTAAAGGCATTGACGAGGAGGGTTATCAACAATTAACCATCTTTGCAGAAGATCCTGTGGACATTAGGAATGTCTATGACAGAATTTCCGCTTTGCCGGAGCTGAAAGGTAAAACCTTGAAGCTTTCCATTGATACGGAGGAATACGATGTAGTATCTGCGCCGTTGGAGTCCTTACAGAAACTGGTAAATACCACAATTATCATTATTTCAGCTGTCAGTGTTGTTATTCTGACCCTGCTTCTGACAATCTGGATTAGAGGACGAAAAAAGGAAGTCGGAATTTTACTTTCCATTGGCAAGAGTAAGGTGAATATCATTTTGCAAATCTTTACGGAAACTTTCGCCGTAGCTGTCATCTCGTTTGCTGCATCTATACCGTTCAGCTTTTTGGTGGCAGAAAAAGCAGGAGTACTTTTGGTATCCAGAGCTTGGGCGGGAACAGCCAACCTCAATGTGCAGATTGATGCAGCCTGTCTCCTCCCGTTATCTATGATTGGCATTTTACTGATTTCGATGGCGGTTATTGCTTCGTCATGGACGGTTGTTCGCTCTGAGCCAAAAGACATTCTTACGAAAATGAGTTAAGGAGGACGTTTTAATGAGTATTGTGAAAGCCTGTAATATTAAATATTCCTATGATGGGAAGCGAGCGGTTCTTAAAAATATATCTATGGAATTTGAGATGGGAAAAATCTATGCAATCCTCGGCCCGTCTGGGTGTGGAAAAACAACCTTGCTCTCTCTGCTTGGTGGATTGGATAGCCCGTCTGATGGGCAGGTTTTATTTCAAGGAGAAGATATTGAGAAAAGAGGGCTTGCGTGGCATCGCAAAAGCAATGTGGCTTTCATTTTTCAAAGCTACAATCTGATTGATTATATGACGCCCATGGAGAATGTGGCTTTGACTTCCAAACTGCCGCCACTGCCTGTCCTGGAGCGTTTGGGACTTACAAAGGAAGAAGCGAAACGAAATGTTTTAAAGCTCTCTGGCGGCCAGCAACAGCGAGTAGCAATCGCTCGTGCCCTGGCTTCTGACGCAAGCATTATTCTTGCGGACGAGCCCACAGGAAATCTTGACGAAGACACTGCGGTTGAAATTACAAATATTCTGAAAGAATGTGCCCATCAGATGAATAAATGCGTGATAATCGTAACGCACTCCAATGACCTTGCAAAGCAGGCTGATGTAATCCTCCACTTGAAAAAAGGTGAATTACAACAGCTATGAGAACAGAATGGATACGCCATCCTGTCTGTGGAAATGTATAGAAATAATTCTCCTTAAACCGTAAAGGTGTCGGCCTTTGCGGTTTTTCTCTTGTGACTTCCGGTTGCTGGTGGATAGAGCTTTCGCTGTTGGCATTTCAAAAAAGTAACCCTTCTGTTATATTGTACAAACCCCTGTGAATATCTTACAGAAAGTAAAAGCGGCTTTTTATAAAGCGTGCAATATGGCCAGGTGGTGTTGATAATTGAAGCGTCGTGAGTTTGTCTATGTGGGAGAGCCTGCTCCGCAAATTAATGAGCAGGAACATGCAGCATTTTATCTGCATGTTCAAAAGTCAATACTTGCTTCTTTGGAAAAAAGGGAGCTTTTAACCCGTTCCCAGTATGAGCGCTGTATCGAGGAAATGGAAAAGCAATACAGTCAGAAAAGCCGCAGGCAAGAGTAAGGAGAGGTTTTATGTCAACGTTACAATATGAACGCTTAAACCAGGAAAGAAAAATACAGGAAACGAAAAAGAGAGTTGCTGCCTATTGCCGCGTTTCCACGGACAATGAAGACCAGGCCAATTCTTTTGAAAGCCAACAGCGATATTTCCGCCAGTATATCGAGCGTAATCCCGATTGGGAGCTTTATGGAATATTTGCCGATGAGGGCATTTCCGGAACCAACACGAAAAAGCGGAAAGAATTCAACCGTATGATTGCATGTGCAAAAAACGGTGATTTTGATTTGATTATTACAAAGGAGATTTCCCGTTTTGCCAGAAATACCCTTGACAGTATATTTTACACCCGTGACCTCAAAAAGCATGGTGTCGGCGTCATCTTTCTAAACGACAACATCAACACCTTGGACGGCGATGCGGAGCTTCGCCTT
>CAPNGW010000096.1 GCA_948665105.1 uncultured Lachnospiraceae bacterium | reverse complement strand
GGAGTACGTCAAGCTTCCACCGGGTCAGCTCCCGTGCAATGCTGCATCCGGAAATGCCTCCTCCGATGATTAATACGTCCGGCTTTCGTCCCTTAAGGGCTTCGTCAGTAAATGCAGGTCTTCGCATGGGAGGCGGCTCCACACCCTCAAGTACCAGGTCATTGACCACATGCACCCCCGGTATTTTTGTGACACACATGCTGCAGGCTTCTATGATGTCCTCCCAGCGTGACAATGTCCCCGATACCCGGATGATTCTTCCCTCCACCCTCACTTTTACCGCTGTGCCAAAGCGATTTTTAAGCTTCCTTGCCAGATGCTTTTCCAACGCTTCCGCTTTCATGATATCACTTCCTTTTCTAGTCGGTTATACGGCCGACTTGTTGCATTTATCATAGCAAAAAGCAAAAGAAAAGTCAATATTTTCCTGGATTTCTAAGCGAAAAACAGATATAATGACAGGATACAAACATATTTATAAGAAAGTTGAATGAGGTTATGATATGGCTGCTCCCAGAAAAGAGAATGTGAAGGAACTGATTTTAATTGCCACAGAGGAATTGCTTAAGACAAAAAAGCTGTCAGATATCTCCCTGGCGGAAATCGCTGGGTGCGCCGGAATTTCCAAGGGGACCTTATATTACCATTATAAAAATAAGAACGATATTTTAATTGACCTCACCGACAAGTATCTGGACGAGCAGTACCGGGATTTGCTGGCCTGGACGGAGGACGCTTCTAAGGATACCTCCTTCCACCGTCTGATAAAATACGTGCTGGAGCGGGATGTGGCCACCGCCGGTATGCGGCTTCACTTGTTTTATGACGCCATGATGGGGGATGATGCAATTCGCAAAAGACTCCTTCGACGTTACGAGGAATTTGCCCGGGTTCTGGCAGAGAAGATTGGGGAACGGACCGATTCCTTCTCCCCCGATTATTTTGCCTGGCTGCTGCTGGTGCTCTCGGACGGTCTCTTTATTCACCAGACCCTGGGCAATTCTCTTTTGGATATTCCTAAGTTTATCCGGCAGTCAGAGACGTATCTGTCCCGAAAATAGTACCTGGAAGACGGACTTTACAGTTCTTTATATTTTCCTTCATAAATACTTTCGTTTTCTATATAATTTATTTAGATTTTATCCATACTTTGCACACATTTATCCCTTATACTGGAAATATCAAATGAAGTTGGCAGCATTACTTATATAGCGCGCACCGTTGTCAGCTTCGACTAACAATAATTTCCTTTATATAGATTGGTGCCACTGCATGGCAGCATGTACCACAATATTTTTTTTCATAATTTTACTCCCCCCTCTTGACAGGCAGACCGAAATGGTCTGCCTGTTTTCATTGCTAGTTTCATGGTATGCATACTTAAGAAGCCAAAGCGTCATAGCAAAGCATCCTTCCTGCCTGAGTTTCCCTGCACCTTGGGCAGCATTTTTTCATGCATGACAGCCATGAGCACCAATATTGCCAGCAAAAAAGCCGGAAATAAAGAAACACTGACATGATTTGCCAGAAAGCCGAATACCGGCGGCATGAAACAGGTTCCCACATAGGCACATGCCATTTGAACGCCAATCATAGCCTGGGATTTGTCCGCCCCAAAATGCTCCGGCGTGGAATGTATGATGGAGGGGTATATGGGAGCACAGCCTAAGCCCATAAGAATCAGCCCTGACAATGCGCTTACACTGCCAAAGGGTAAGAATAAAAACACAATGCCCGATAATATAAAGCTCTGCCCAAGCCGTATCATCTGGGTATCATTCAGCTTCATAGTCAAAAACCCGCTCAAAGCCCTGCCTGCTGTAATTCCAATATAGTAAAGGCTTGCAAACCCGGCGGCAGTTTCCGCAGATACTCCCCGGCGGAGCACAAGATAGCTGCTGGTCCATAAACCCACTGTCTGTTCCAGGGCGCAATAGCAGAAAAAGGTTATCATCACTTCCTTTGCTCCCGGAATTTTGATAATCTGACGTATGGAAAGGGGTTTTGTTTCATCTTCCCCCTGCGCCTGCCCTGTACCGCCTGCCTTTTGCTTCTTCCATAGCGGCAGGCTGAAAATCAATACAGCGGTCAATGCAATCTGGAGAATAGCGATATAGCGATATCCCATATTCCAGCCCTGCCCGCCGGTCAACGCATATCCCATAATGTACGGGCCAAGGGAAGCGCCAACACCCCACATACAATGGAGCCAGCTCATATGCCTGCTTGCATAGTGGAGCGCAACATAGTTATTCAAGGAGGCGTCCACGCTTCCTGCCCCAAGGCCATAGGGAACCGCCCACAGGCACAATGCCACGTAAGAATGGCTGAAGGAAAATCCAAGCAGCGCAACGGCAGTCATTAACACGCTGGCAGCCGTAACCTTCCCTGTTCCAAATTTCTTTGTGAGCCTGTCGCTTTGCAGGCTGGAAATAATGGTCCCACCAGCGATAATCATGGATAGTATGCCCGCATAGGAAACAGGCACAGAAAACTCCTGATACATGGAAGGCCACGCGGAGCCCAAAAGAGAATCCGGAAGTCCCAGACTGATAAAGGAGAGGTAAATGATAAGCAGCAATAGTTGAAACATTTTATGGTCCTCCTGTGTTCGTATTACCAAAAGGATACCGTCAAATATCACTTGATACAAGACATTTTTGGACGTATAATATAAGAAAACCGCCAGACAGAAAGAGGAACGCATATGGCATTGCAAAAATGCGAGTTGAACTTAAACAGGGCATCAAAGGAGCTTAGGCCCCATGGCAGCCTTCAGTTTCCCTGTGCCGGTTATTCATCTTATTATACGGACAGGCAGGAGGATGTTATTCCCTGGCATTGGCATGAGGAAATAGAGATTGTGTACATTGAGAATGGACAGATGAAAATGAAAATACCATCAAAATCTTTTCTTCTGGAAGAAGGGGATTGTATGGTTATAAATTCAAATATTCTTCATTACGGTGCCGCTGCCCCGGAATGTACCTTACACTCCCTTGTTTTCAGCCCGGCGTTGATTACCGGAAATGAAGATTTTGTATTTGTAAAAAAATACATGCAGCCCCTTCTCTCCTGCCATTCCTTTTCCGGCTATTGTATAAAGGCAGGGGACAAGGAGGACCTGGCACGCTGGTTTCACCTTGCCTTTGAAGCTCTTGCCCAGGATTCCTTTGGGTTTGAGTTTATTGTGCGGGAAAATCTGTCCCGTATCTGCCTTTTCCTGTGTGAGGAATTCAAACCCCAGGCAGATGCAAAAAACGCGCCCCTTAATCAGGACAATCTCCGTATTGGTAAAATGCTGGCATATATTCACAAAAATTTTGCCGACGATATCTCCCTGGCGGAAATCTCAGGTATCGCAGATATCAGCGAAAGGGAATGCTTACGGTGCTTTCAAAAAACAATCCAGCTTTCGCCCATTCAATATTTATTAAAATACCGGATTATGCAGGGAGCTGAAATGCTGTTAAAAAATCCGACAGAAAGTATTTCTGAAATAGCAACCCTATGCGGCTTTGACAGTCCCAGTAATTTTGCCAGACTGTTTAAACGTTTCTATAACTGTACTCCCCGGGAATACAGAAATCTAAATATGGAACCCAGTTTATCCGGCAGTGGTCAACTTATTTAGATGCGAAATAAATTTATTGTAAAACAATAAATTGCTATTGATTTTCAAAAAATACCATGTTACAATACCTTCATAAAATGAAATGGAGGTATTTTTTATGAACCAAAAAAGAATCGCCAATGTTTTGAAAATATGCTCTGTTGCCGCCGCAATGGTGGGCCTCTTATTCTTCCTCTGGTATATTCCCCTTATTATTAACCAAATCGCCGATGATATTCCGGAGGCCGCATGGCTGCGATGGCCGGGAACCATTGGGATGTGGGTAATTGGGTTGCTTTGCTACCTGGCCTTGTGGAAATTTTGGCAAATCTGTACCAATATTGGGGCAGACAACAGCTTTTGTGCCGCCAATGCCCGCTCCATGAAGCATATCGGACTTCTGGCTTTTCTGGCAGCCGCACTGATACTGGGAGGATGTATTTTCCTTTGTTGTATAGACTACTTTGGAGCCCCTATCGCTCTGCCGGCTTTTCTGGCGATATCAGCGGCCTTGGGCGTTGGAATTTTAAGCATTGCCCTCTCCGGGCTCATACAGAATGCGGCCAGGCTCAAAGAAGAAAATGACTTAACCATCTAGGAGGCGCATATGATTATTGTAAATATTGATGTAATGCTGGCCAAACGGAAGATGAGTGTTACTGAGCTGTCTTCCCGGGTGGGCATCACCATGGCAAACATTTCTATTTTAAAAAACGGCAAGGCTAAGGCCATCAAAATTGAGACCTTGAATAAAATCTGTCAGGCTCTGGAATGCCAGCCCGGAGATATTCTGGAGTGGCAAAAGGAAGAGGGGGAAGCATAGCATGGAAGAAGTCTTTACTTTGCTGATTCTGTTTGGTCTTTTGGGCGCTCCCCTGATTTTGACCGGCTTTCATATCTGCTGCCTTTTTGTAAGGGAAAACGGTCCCCGGCTGAAAAAATGGCGGGTGATACTGGAAGTGACTACGCTGTTTCTGGGCGTTATTTACAGTACGGGTTTCCTGGCAATCAGCGAAATACGTGGCGCCGACTGGCAGGTGCAGTTGTATAATCGTCAGCGCCATACGCCCATAGCCACCTGGACACAGCCTACCATAGCGACTTTTGTGTGCGTGGGAATCGCGGGGTATCTGCTGCTTCGGCTCATACCCTTAAAGTATATGCCGCCCTTGGTGGTGGTTACCGGAATCGCATGCTCTTATATGGGAATATTACTGAGTATTCTTTGGTGTATCCAGATTTGGGGCCCCGATACCTTTTGGCTGGCTCTGTTTCCCATCAACTGCGTGCTGCTGGTGCTCATTCAGATAAAGAATTTAATGCTTCAATGGAAGGAGCTTCAGTGGGAGCACCCTGATTCGGAGGAAAAGAAGCGTTACTCCAATGGATTTTTAAACAAATGCCATGAAAAGCTTAAGGACGCCTCTGCCTGGCCAGTGGCGGCCCTTGTGCTGTTTTTGCCTCTGTTTGGAATCCTGATTGCCATTCTGGCCCTGTTTGGGCAAAGCCCGGACTCTCTTATCCAGGCCTTTACCCAGACCAGCGACTGGAATCTCTCCACCCAGGTTTCTCCGCAAAATCTTTTTTACGACGAGCATTACCTTTGTACTGTAGCTGCCGGCGGACACCGGAAGGTGGTAAAGCCCCTTCGCATGGGCCGCCGTCACGGCCATCCGGTCATTGTCAACCGTCAGCTTTGCGTAGCCAATGCTTTTGAGCAGATTTTGGAGGAAAAACTGCCAAAAACCCACAGGGCCGTCCGAAAATTCTACGACACCTATGGGTTTCCTGTTGCAAAACTGATTCACTCGCCCTTTGCGGCGGATGTAATCTATATCCTCATGAAGCCCTTAGAATGGCTGTTTTTACTGGTGCTTTATTTTACCGACGTAAGGCCGGAGAACCGAATCGCCATCCAGTATCTGCCCCCGACGGACCAGAAACGGCTCAGGAATGCCACTTACAAAAACAAATATTGATACTTTCGCTGTTGCTCCAAAATAATATGGGCTACTCTTTCTTTCACTTCCCTGGAATAATAATTTTCCTGTTGGAGTAAATTCCATACATCCTCTTGCTGAAATCGGAACTGTATCTGCTGCCCATACAGTTCCTCAGCAATATCCAGCTGCTCCTCAAAATCCACACAAAAGGTTTTGGGCTTTACTCTTTTTTGCAGTACCTCTACCCTTTCATTCATCGGATAATCCATGGTCGTATCGGACATAAGCCCCGCTCCGTTATCAAAAATCGGACAGTATCGGAATTTTCCCGCGCCATCCATCAGCACCGCAATATTGTGGGTATGCCGGTCTTCGTTTAAGAAAAAGGTATCCAGCGTCAGCAGCTTTGCCATGTAAGCCCCGAACTGTTCCAGTCCTGTCATGCGCTCTGTCTGCTCCACCAAAAAACGCAAGCGGCTCTGGTGGTTCTCAATGGTGTAAAGACTCCGGTTCAGACTTTCCCCGCAATAATTTTGAAATAGCCGCTCCAGCGTGATAATCTGCCAGTCTCCCTCCAGAAAATTCTTACTTTTGCACCCCAGATAAACCTGCGCTCCATATCGCATCTGCTCTGTGTTATAAAGCACATATTCTTCCTCTTTAAGAGTAGACATCCTCGATAAATGAGAAATCATATATTCTGCTATGCCTTCATATCCGGTGTAATCTGCCTTGTACCAAAACCCGTTATACCGCCACTTTAACTGATTTCCCTTGGAGGACTGGCGGTTCTCCCCATGCAAGTCCTGCTCAAACAATTCCACCATGCTATCACCTCTCAATGCGAATCCAGAAATCATCCTCTGCCATTCTGCCTTCCGTCTTTGCAATAATCATCAGCGGGTCGTAAAAGGGTAAATCCAGTCTCTTAAGTTCCAGCTTTAGCTTATCCCTGCTTCTGGGAAAACAGCGGGATTCCAAAAATTCTTCATATTGTGCGAAATCCGGCTGCTCCACTCTGCCGAAGGCCTGAAACATGGGCTTGGCCGTAAAATTGTATACTGCCACCTGTCTGGCCCGTTCATCCACGTCTATAATCGTACAAATATCTTCTTTGTGCATATACCACAAACGCATGGGCGCTGTTTTATCCGGGATTCGCAAGTGTTTTGGCCATTGGGGCTGTTCTTTAAAAATGTGAACCAGTGTCACAATCGGCCCTGTAATTGCCTTTTCGCCTGTTTCCCAACGTTCCACTGTTTTTTTTGAAACATGAACAAGATGGGAAAATTCCGCCTGCGTAAGATTTAACGTTTTGCGGATTTCTTTGATATCATTTCCATTCAGTTCTTCCGGGAGCGCATACATTCTGGGTGTCAACGGTTCTTCCTCCTGGTATTTATTTGATTCAAATTAAGTATACCCTCAAATTAAGGGTATGTCAATGAATAAAAACCCTCAATTTAAGTGTTTTTATTCATTGACTATATTCTGCCTTTATGATTCCTTATAGCTGTTTATCATAATATATTATCGCACCTAATTCTAATAAATTTCTCATTCCTATAAAAATCAATATAAAAGTTGTTAATCTCTGGAATGATATTGTCGTTTGCAAATCTACAAAAAGTGGGAGAACAACAACTATTATCAGCAAAATTAAATTTGAGCTATTAGCAATATTATTTGCTTTTAATTGTATCAACTGCCAACGTTCGTCTCCTTTATACTGTACCTGCTTCTTAGCCTTTAAGATATATGTACTCAAAGTTACAGCTGTTGCCACAGTAATAAGGATTAGTAAAATTATCTGTTCATTCATACTATTTTTTCCTCCCTATGTTCAAAAACTTCATTAATAGATACTCCAAAGCATTCTGCGATTTTAAAAGCCAATTCCAAAGATGGTGTATATTTATATTTTTCTATTGATATAACCGCTTGTCTCGAAATTCCCACTCTATCTGCTAAATCTGCTTGTGTCCAATCTCTTTCTGCTCGTAGCACTTTAATCCTATTCCATATCAAAGTAATCTCTCCTTTTCAAAATGTAATCAAGTAATTACATTTTAGAATGTAACATATAGATTACATTTTGTCAAGTCTATTTTAATACAGCTTCGGGAATTTTTATATATAATACAAATAGCAAGAAAGATTTTCCGCATCTCCTGATTTCTGTAATTATCTTAATCATTCCATTGTCTTTTCTTATCTTTAACTGTTCAAGGTATACATCTCTCTTAATCTCCACAGTATCACTCCTTATTTTTGTGTGTTAACACATTTTTTAGTAATAATATTGTGCCATTAAATGCCTTCTAATCAATAACTGTTACTATTATAAGAAAACAGCCTTACTTGGCTGTTTTCTTCACTCCGAATTTCTTTATAGCCCCTGCTGCCACCAGGCAAAGGCCCCCCAGTGCGGCCTCATACTTTATGCGTAGCAGCAATTCTTCTCTTTGGTACTCCCCATCCAGAAGGAGCTCCCGATTGGTTAGCGAAAAGCCCAGGCTCTCCAGCTGCCTTACTATACCGCCCGAAAGGTCCTG
>CAPNGW010000095.1:630-8144 GCA_948665105.1 uncultured Lachnospiraceae bacterium | reverse complement strand
GATTCCTCCCGGGAGCGAAGCAGCAGCTCCTGGTTAGCCGCCGTAATGGCATGTTCAAACACCGCCGCCGGTTCCTTCTTCTCACATGCGTGAATTCTTCGCACCATGATTTCCACTGCATACCGGGACGCATAATCTCCCGCGTTGTGGCCTCCCATACCATCGGCTACAATAAACAGATTGGGCAGATTTCCTACAGGTGTCTTCGAAACGAACATGTAATCCTGGTTCATATCCCGCGTCCGTCCCTTATCTGTTATAAAAAAGGTCTTCATCTGTTCCCGCCTGCCTTTCTACAAATATCTCTTTCGCAGTTACCCGCATGCACCGTCAATACCCGCTCATTTGTTAATTTTCTCATATTAGGCCAAATTCTGCAAGTGATTCTGCAATATTTTTTCTGACTGATATGTCATCCGCCCAGTAAAACTGTGGCATTGTTCCCCCTAAGCCTTGAGAAATATGCTGGTTCTATAGCTGGTGAAACGTAGTAAAGAGCGGGGCTTTCGCCCCGCCCCCCTGTCTTTGGGAAAGCTGTTTCTTATATTAATTTCCGCTTGCAGAAAGGAATTCCTGCGCCTGCTTCTGCATCTCAGAATATACCGTGTCTGCACCTGCTGTAACCATTTTTTCTTTCAGTTTTGCGATATCGCCTGCAGGGTCATCAGTAAAGCCCAAGCCCAGCAGTTTGTAATCCGTATTGAAAATTTCCGTAATTGCGGCGATTTCATTTTTCACATTAGTGTCGTCAAAGACAAATGTCTGATAGCGTTTGCTGCGTGCACTCTCCCTCCAAAGGTCATTTAATGCTTCCAGACCGGGGATACCGCCCTCAACCACACGCCAGCTTGCGTCATTGCGCACGCCCCAGTTACAGTTGCCGTCGTATGCGTAATTCGCGCTGTCCGGCAGGGATACCAGCGTATTATCGCCGGATGCTTCCCAGTGCTTGCCTTCGATACCGTAGCAGAACAGATTGTTGATTTCCACGTCGTTGCGCAGATAATCCAGTGCCATCAGCGCTCTCTCCGGATTCTTGGATTTGGAGAAGATGCTCATGCCGTTTGCCAGATAGGAGTTTAAAACGGGCGGTACACCTTCCTGTGCGTCAAATACACGCACATCCCATTCCGGATGCTCTTCTGACATCTGGGCATAAATACTCTTTGCAGTATTTACGTTACACAGTGCCAGTGCCGACTTTCCTGCCTGAAAGCTTTCGGTATTATTCTGAGTGTTAACAACTGCATTCTTACTCCAGAAGCCGCGGTCTTTCCAGTCTTTCAGACGTTCAATAACACCCTGGAACTCTGCCTGGTCATAATTGCCTTTTACCAAAGCCGTATCATCCAGCTCGCTGACACTGCCCATTGCCTGCCATGTACCGATGCTGTTTACCTTCTCCTGGGACTCCCAGTTTGCCTTTTCCCACATACGGTCAAATACAAACAGCTTGTCGTAATCGGAGCCTACATCCAGGGGAATTAAGGTGGACTCATTTGCCACGATGGCATCCATGTAGGCTTCCGCCTCATCCAGAGACGCAACAGAGGCAATATCGTATTTATCCATTAAGTCACCGCGGGCCATGTAAACATAAGAAGTGATTTCCTTATAGTTCATGGGCAGCATAAATACCTGTCCATTGACCTTCGCCTGCTCCCATGCTTCCGGGTAGATGGTCTCTGCCGTCATAGGCGCATATGTCTCAAGCGCTTCCTGTGTAATTTCCCAGAAGCCCTGTTTGGTCGCCTGGGCATTGTAGAAGCACCAGTCAGCTGTGTAGATAATATCCCAATCTTCGCCGGAAGCAAAAATCAGGGGATATTTCTGCTCATATTCGCCCCAGCTCATGAACTTCACGTCGATAACTGCATTGATTTCCGCTTTCAGCTTTTCGTTAATCTTCGCAAATACCTCGTCGTTGTCCACCGGACGGTCGCCAATCAGATACATAGTCAGCGTCACTTCTTTGGAAATATCCGGTGTGTCTGCCTCTCCCCCGCCGTCCGTCACAGGAGTAGAATCCCCTTCCGGTGTGGTCCCCGGAGTGTTTGACTCCTGAGGCTTGCTGCCGCAGCCACTCAGTGTGCCGATTCCCAGAAGCAATGTCATGAGCAGCGCACAAATTCTTGTTTTTCTTTTCATAAATAGTTCCTCCTTTTCTTTGTTTATAAGGTTTTTATAAAAATTCTTGCGAATCCTTATTAATTGAAAGATTCCAGCATGCAGCCGTCCTTAACCCTTAACTGCACCAATGGTAACGCCCTTTACAAAATATTTTTGCAGGAAGGGATATAAGAGAATGATTGGACCTGTAGCAATCACCGTCATTGCAAGCTTTATTGGCTCACTGGGCACATCGCTGGCAGGGATACCGCTCCTTGCGGCGGCTGCATTCATGGCCTGGGCCTTGGTAAGAATGTTATTCAGGAAATATTGCAGAGGATACATATCCCGCCTGCCTTCATCCAGAAACAGCATTGCGTTATACCAGTCGTTCCAATAATTCAGCGCGATAAACAATCCAACCGTGGCAAGACCCGCTTTCGTCAAGGGCAGTGCAATATTTACATATATTCTAAAGTCCCCCGCGCCATCCAGCTTTGCCGACTCATACAAGGCTTCCGGAATATTCATCATATAGCTTTTCAGAATCAGCAGATAGGTTACATTAATCAAAATCGGAAGAATCAGCGCTATGATACTATTATGAAAACGCAGGTACTTTGTATTGAATATATACCAGGGCACCAGTCCTCCTCCGAAAATGGAAGTAAAGTAGAAGAAAAAGGATACCTGATACCGATACCTGAAATCACGGCTGGCAAGTACATAGGCCGCCATGCTGGTAAGAAACAGCCCAAGCAGCGTCCCCGTCACCGTCACAAAAATGGTAACGCCATAGGCCCGCAGCAATTCCTCGGGAATTTTGAACAACATTTTATATGCATCAAAGGAAAACGTCTCGGGAATCAGCCTGTAGCCGTGTAGTTGGATGGAATACTGCTCCGATACCGAGCCGCTTAGCACCAGCAGAAACGGCAGCAGGCAAGCCGCCGAAAGCACTGCCAGAATAATATAGGAAAGGAAATTAAATATCACACGATCCCGGCCAATGGGTCTCTTTACACGATAGTTTACTTTTGCCATAGGAGTCTCTCCTTTCTCTCACCCTGTGCTTGCTTAAAACAACGCATAATCCGGTTCCACCTTTTTCACAGCAAAGTTTGCAATCAAAACCAAAATAAAGGACAATCCTGACTGATACAAGCCTGCTGCACTGGTCATGCCAAATTCCTGCAGGTCAAGCAGGGAGCGGGTGACATAAGTGTCTATGACGTCCGTCACCTCCATCACCATGGGATTATTGCCGGTCACCTGCCAGAACATCTGGAAGTCACCTTTCATAATGGTGCCGATTGCCATCAAGAGCAGAATCACAACCGTGGGCCGTATACAGGGCAGTGTGATATGCCTGATTTTCTGCCACATGGTAGCGCCGTCCAAATCGGCCGCCTCAAACATCTCCCCGTCAATATTGACGATACTGGCCAGATACATAACCGTTCCGTATCCCACATTTTTAAAGGCACTGACTACGATTAAAATAACCGGCCATGCGGCCTTATTGGAGTATACGTCCAAAGGCTCCATTCCCACGGAACGTAAGAAGCCATTCACCGCACCAAATTCGTAATTAAACATGTTGTAAATGAAGGCACCCACCACAACCCAGGAAATAAAGTAAGGCAGGAACATGACGGACTGGCTGATGCGTTTGAACCATTTGCCCGCCAGCTCGCTAAGCAGTATGGCACAGGTAATCTGCAAAAACGTGTTCACGCACAAAAATGCGATATTGTAAAGAACCGTATTCCTTGTGACGGTCCAGGCTTTGCCGGACTGGAAAAAATATGCAAAATTTTTAACTCCCACCCAGGGGCTGCCAAAAATTCCGTCATGGTAGTTGAACTCTTTGAACGCCAGAACAATTCCGGACATGGGAATGTAACACATCAAAATTACCACAATCGCAGCCGGCAGAATCATCAGCCACTTTACCCGGTTGTTTTTCAGGTCCTTCAAAAACAGGTGCTCTTTCTTTTTCATCACATATCCTCCTAGCGTTTTGTGACGGGCAGTTACTTTTGTTCCTGCAAATCTGTTAGCTATATCCTAGCAAAACCATTTGCCAAAAACAACGGGACTAAATTTTGAAAAGAGGGTATCTTTATGTTCTTTGTCTATTTTGCCTTTTTTTTCATTGAATCTTCTTGAAAATTAGCTATATTTTATATATGATTGATTCAAGGAATAGATTTATGAGGTGTATATGATGAATTTTACCGTTTTGATTGTGGATGATGAGGTAATGCCCCGCACCATTTTAAAAGAACACATTCCATGGGAAAATCTCTCTGTAGCCCAGGTCTGTCTGGCTGCCGACGGGGAAGAAGCCTTGGAGCAGGCCCGCAGGTTCCGCCCGGAAATCATTATCAGCGACATAAAAATGCCGCGGTTAAACGGATTGGAAATGGCCGCCGCCGTGCGGGAATTTCTGCCCTCCTGCCAGTTTATTTTTTTAAGCGGCTACTCCGATAAGGAATATTTAAAAAGCGCCATCCGGTTAAGAGCCGTAAGCTATGTGGAAAAGCCCTTGAATCTGGAGGAAATTACCGAAGTTCTTGAGGAAATCACCACAGAGCTTCTAAGCCAGAGAAAGCCCACCCCACAAGAGCTGTTTTTTCGCGGTGAAGCATCCTTAAATAAGCCCTTAAACAAAAATGTATATTGCTGTGAGGAAAGCACTTTTGAACGATTGGAAAAGCTGATTCTGCACAATAAAAAAGAAGAAACCTTCGGCCTGCTTCGAAGAATATACGAGGAAATCAGCCGCTGTGAGGGAACGTCTCCCGAGTATCTGCGCCATTTATACTGTCAGATTGCGTTTTTATTTTTGCACGCTGCCGAGAACCACAATGTCAGGACACTCACTGCCCAGACGGATGCCTTGCTGTACACCGTATCCAGCCAGGAAACCCTTGCTGGTCTGCGGGATATCCTGCAACAGACGGCCCAGGAATATTTCTCCGCCCAAAATCCTTCTGACCCGGACCTTGCAACAAGGGTGGAAAATTATATCGAAAGCCACTACCAGGACTGCTCTCTCACAGTGCAGAGTATTGCCGAGGACCTGGGCTTTACTAATTCATACCTCTGCGCTGCCTACAAAAAAAGCTCTGGCAAAACCATAAACCAGCGTTTGACTGAAATACGCCTCTCACACGCAAAAAAACTGCTTACAGGAACCAGCTTAAAGCTTTATGAAGTGGCCAACGCAGTAGGCTATGGCGACGGCAAATATTTTGTCAAGCTGTTCACCCGCCAAACCGGACTGGCACCCAGGGAGTATCAGAGGAGGCATGTTTATGAAGAATAGGCTTTCTGGGTGGCTGCAATGGCCCACCGTCTTCGGAAAGCTCCGAAGCAAGCTTTTGTGCATTTATTTTCTGCTCATTGTCCTTCCCCTGGGGATGTTTTCTCTTTATGCCTATCTGCGGGTCAGGGAGGTGATACAGGAGCAGACTTTTTCTGCCGCACAGAATGCTTTCCATGATACCCGCCTTTCCCTGGAGAATCTTCTGGGACGTCTGGACGGAGTGATTGACATCCTTTCTGCCGACCCGTTGATTTATATGATAGCCTCCAACGACCCGGAGGATTACACCTATATCCGCCGTCTGGAGGATTCCAATCAGCTTGCCACCACCTTTGAGCATCTGAGGATGTTAGCGGATGTTGACAGTATCCGGCTCTATGTAAGCAATGATTATTCCTATTCCAACACCATGACCAATATTATACAAATCAGTGAGCTGGAAGAAAGCAGCTGGTATCGTACAGCCTCTTTGGGCAGTCAGAGGCTGTGGTGCTCCCCCTCTGACTTTGAAGCCGGCTCTGATTCCAATCGGCAGTATTTTTCTTCCGTACAAATGGTATATAATCCCCGCAGTGTACAGGAACCCCTGGCCATTCTTCGGGTGGATATTGATGCAGAGCGGGTGAAGCAGCTTGTGAACGGAACCTCCATTACGGAAAACGGCGTGCTTCTGCTTTTGCGGGGAGACGACATTCTGCTTGCATCCGAAACGAAGCTCTCCGGCTCTCATCTGGAGGCTTTGGTAAAGCAGATACAGCGTTTATCCTCCGGCGCCTGGGAGACCATACAGGCAGACGGGGAAGAATATTATGTACATGCCGGGGAAATCGGCCCCTCCGGCTGGCATATTGCCAGTATCCTGCCCCATCAGGATGTCTTCCGGCTCAGCCATGGACTGACAGTGGAAATGCTGGTCATTGTCATCTTTGTGGCCATTGTGGCATATTTACTGGCATTTCTCATCAGTCAGTCCACCTTAAAACGCATCTCCCAGCTCACCGGAACTATGCAGGCCGTGGAAAAGGGCAATGTGACAGTACGTCTGACCCCCTCCGGCAATGATGAAATCGCTCAAATGATGGGAGGCTTCAATCAAATGATGGACCGGGTGGATACCTTAATGGAGGATCAGGTGGAATATGGCCGCCAGATTAAAAATCTGGAGCTTAAAGCCCTTCAGGCCCAGATTAATCCCCACTTTCTGTATAATTCGCTGGATTTGATTAACTGCACTGCCATCAGCCGAAATGTGCCGGAAATCAGCCGCATGGTCAACGCTCTGGGACAGTTCTACCGCCTGTCTTTGAGCAAGGGGCGGGAAGTGATTCCCCTGTGCGACGAATTAAAGCACGCAAAGCTTTATGTGGAAATTCAAAATATGCGGTTTGAAAACCGCGTCTCAGTGGAATGGGATACAGACCCTTCTGCAGACCGCTGCCAGATTATTAAAATTATTCTGCAGCCTTTGATTGAAAATGCTATTATTCACGGCATCTTTGAAAAGCCCTCCAAATGCGGCCGGATAAAAGTCAAAGTACGTCGAAGCTTAGACGGTATCCGTATCACTGTGGAGGACGATGGCGTGGGAATGGATGAAGACACGCTCCTTACAAATTTTTCCAAAACAGGGCCGGAGCAGTTTGCAATGGCCCCCGGCGGTTACGGCGTGCGCAACATCCATGAACGGCTGATACTGGCCTATGGAGAGCCCTTTGGCTTGTCCTGCGTAAGCCGTCCCCAAGAAGGAACAATTGTCACAGTATATATCCCGGCCATAAGGAGGAAATATAAGACTATGAATTTTTCTGTTTTTAACGACACCGATTGGCTTTACCCTGATTCTAATCAAAGCAGCCGGACTGACATCTGCCTGCACCTGCCACGGGGCGGACACGACGCAGTGCAACTTCTTGTGGACGCAGCTCACACGGGGATATCCGTATCTTACTGCCCGGACCATGGGCAGTCTTCCATCCAAATCCCGGGGCTTGCTGTACGGTTATACCGCCTGCTTCCTGTGGGCGTCAACGAAAATACATCCGCCACCTTAATGACCACCACCGATTATGAG
>CAPNGW010000095.1:0-531 GCA_948665105.1 uncultured Lachnospiraceae bacterium | reverse complement strand
GTCACCCGCAAAGCGCCGTTCTATGTCTATGACGCGCTGAAACCCTTTGACGATGATATGCGCGGAGAGGTTGAAGAAGGCGGACGCCTTGCCCTATACCTGTGTGTGGACGCCTCTGTGGACACTCCGCCCGGCGAATACCGCGGCACACTTACGCTTAAGGACACAGACGAAGAAATGAACATCCCCGTACAAAGCACTGTGCACAATCCTGTGGTTCCTGCTCTGTCACACGCCCGCCTGGGTATGCTGAATTTCTTTGATTATGACGGTCTCTCTGCCCAGCACAAAGTGGAAAAAAACTCTCCTGGATATTGGGAAGCCTTTCGACAATATGTCCGCGCCCAGATTGCCATGCGCTGTACCCACATTCTGCTTCCTCCGGGGGAGGCGGTCTACCAGGAAAGCACGCTGACAGGCTTTGATTTCACCTCTGCCATACAGGCAGGACGCATTGCTCTTTGCGAAGGCGCCCAGTGCCTGTGCGGCGGACATATCGCTCACTGGCAGGAATGGGATGACAATGAATAT
>CAPNGW010000094.1 GCA_948665105.1 uncultured Lachnospiraceae bacterium | reverse complement strand
CCACCCCTTTATTATCATAGAAGATCTGCATTTACAGACTTTTCTTCATAGTCTCGAAACTGCTGTGAATCTTATCCATTTTGATTCTCTTGATAACCTTGCTTTGGAAAAGCTATATTTAAACCTTGCAGGAATTGTCCACATGATGGACCGCTATTGTAAAAAGGAATTGAAAATAAACCTGACTGTCTATGTCTGGTCACAGAGCAGGGCAGAAAATTTCTTTCATCAGGAAGACCGCCGAGTTTTTGATTATTTTACCAAAACATACAAAGATACTCCGCGATCTGATTCTTTTCTGTCCAGCTATGGTGTGAGGCCTTCCCTTTGGGATAATATAAATGTCTGCTATCTTCCCTATGACATAGCGAACCAGTACCATGTTATGCCTTAAAATTTCAAAAATACAATTTGAGAAGAAATATAAGAGTTGAACCTGCCGGTTCAACTCTTATATTTCACTTAAATACATAATCTCAGATTTCTCATTATTACTAATTATGCCATTCTGTTATATAAACAGAATCTTCATCTGAACCTGTTACTTCAAAATAAAATTGTGTCCAAGAATTGCCTCCATGACTTCCAATGGCAGCAGATTCAAGATTTGTTTCTGCACACCATTCAGGCATTCCCTTTTGAAGTTCAATCCAACCTGTACCCCAACTACTTACATCCTTAAGAGCAGGATTCCAAGTAATTCCACCTGATTCCATCAGAGAACGATAAACTGCAATCGCTTCATCAGGAGTATACTTATCACTTGCAGGTGTTTCTACATGTTCACTTTCAACAGGAGTATCCTGCACAAACTGTTCATCAGGAACATTTTCAACAGGGAGCTCTGTTTTCATTGAATCCTGTTCCTGTTTATTTGCTTCTTCTGCCATTGCATCTCTTTCTTCTATCGTAATAGAATTTGCTTCAATGTCAGAAAGCCTTGCATACCTGCGATCTTGATCCAAGTAGAAGCTACACCAATCGCCATAAGTTCCCATTACAAGGATATCGACATCCTCATTCGTATAACCAATCCTCACACCATTCTGTGCATAAATAGGCACTTTTCCAGTTGTAATATAGCCTAAAGAATCCGCACTTTCAAAGAATACAGAACTGAAAACATCTTCTCCATCATTACAAAATGACCTATCCTCCATGCTGTAATAGTAAGCCTTTAAATCAAGTTCTGAATCATCTTTCTCGGTAATCATACTGTCGAGGTCTTTGACTTCTGTAGAAGAACTTTCAGGTGCAACTGTTTCTTTGTCTGCAACATCAGAATTTCCAGTTTCCGCTGTCTCACCGTCATTTTTCTCTACCATAGATACATTGTTCCCACATCCAGTCGCAAGTACTATAATTACAATCGTCAAGATTGCATAGATTCTTTTCATCTTCATAACATTGTCTCCTGATAATTTTAGTAGTATTCGGGTTCAACATAATCTTTGTAATAAATTCTGCAGATAATCCAACCATCCGTATCTTCTTCACATTCAATATAAAGTGTTGCATAACGAAATGGACTAAATTCTTCATTGGATATTTGCTGTCCAATCCAATATGTATACATCATTTCATTATCATATATAGAATCCATTCTACATTCATACATCTCCATATCAGAAGCTTTTTCATTTAGGAATGTATATTCAATTTCTTCCAGTCCATAACGATTGATATAATCTTCAATCCCCTGTTTCATACTTACTTCATCAAGATATAATTTACTTAAATCCATTGCATAATCCTTCAATACATACAGATAATCGTAGTCTGTTCCATCAATAGGATTTTCAAATCTGGACCATGCATTTGTGCCATATTCAGTTATTGAAACAGTGGAACCATTTTTGATATATCCAATGCAGTATCCTTTTCCATCATAAAGAGGAATGTCTTCTGTTGCATTGATTGTTCCTTCATGTGGTTCATATTTAGTTTCGTCTAATGGACAGTAATCCTGACTTCCTTTCTCCGAATACAGAACAATATTCTCATTCTCTGCGCCTGCGGAAACACCTGTTTCTTCTATATTTCCCTCTGTTGCTTCTCTTTCATCAGCTTCAACAACACTACTGTTTTCAGGACTTTGGTTCATTGCCCCTGTCTTTGTTCCACATCCTGCCAAAGCCACCATAAAAATACTCGATAAAATCACTACCGCCCATTTCCTCATAACATTTTTCCTCATTTTAAGTCTCTCCTTATCTTATATTCAAGTACCCTCTAATTATATCTCATACCCCCTATGGTTTCAAGCATATATAGATAAATTATTATCTGTGGTAAATCTTTATCTATATTAGAAATTTATCTATATGCCTATAATAAATACCAGTAAAGGAGTTGATGCTATGGTTTCCTATGTTCCCTTTTTCCGCACGCTAAAAGAGAAAAACATTTCCATATATGCCTTAGTCCAGAAAAAAGGCATTAACGCAAATACGATAAACTGCATCAAAAAAGGCAAAAGCATTACTACTTATACATTGGATAATCTCTGCAGAGCTCTTGACTGCCAGATTTCAGATATTGTTGAGTATATTCCTGATGAAGATAGCGAACAGCATAACCAAGATATATAAAAGACCTATGTTCTAACGAAAAAACACAGGTCTTTTTATTGTTTTTATTTCTTTGCTCCCTCTCAGGCTACATCAAAAATAAACCCATATAAAAATCAGCCAAAAAAGCAGTCCTTATTCTGTAATTTACTTTGACAGGTTCGCCCCTCTTTCGAGAGGTATTACACTATACAAATCCATTTCAGAATAATTCCATCTTTTTGAAGTATCATAAAACCTTTTACTCAATCATAGCCTTCTCCGCACTTTTAACAAACACAGATCCATATTTTTCCCTTATGTAACTCATGCTCATACTTTGCTGACCATGTTTGTAATAATCGTCAAAATGTATAATCCAACATTCTTTCTGCCTGTTCCATGTAAGCCCAAGTGCTCGCAATCCTTGCCTATGCTGTTTTGTATTTCCCCGTACATATATCCATACCCCACAGATTTCAATAATCAGACCTTCCATCTTACTTAGTGCAAGTATCATTTCTCTTATCTTCCTGTCTTTCTCCCAACTATAATTCTGCTTCTGTCGGTCAGTCGCTTTATCATAACCCCCTGACTGTTCAAAGCCATTTTTCAGTTGTTGGAACAATGAAGCATACTCCGCATTGATTTCCTGCATAATTGCAGTGGTATCTTCTTCATTGTTGTCAGGATGGTATTTAATCAACAACTTCTTATAAACACTTCTTAAGCTGTTCAAATCTTTGACCTCATTTACATTAAACCATTTCATAAGCATCCCCTTACTTTTCAAGTTTGAAAACAGGCAGAGAACAATATTTCTATTTCCCTGCCTGCCCTGTTAAAATATTTTGAAAGTACAGATACATTGTATCTGCATTATGCAGGCTTAATCCTCCGCCTTTTCCTCTGTTAGAATGTGATCCGGTAACGGAACACATTCCCCCTGTTCTTCTCCCTTGCTTTCCGCTTCATTATCAGGAATATTCTCTGCATCAGCTTCTTCCTGTAATTTTTTAGGAGAAATATCTGCCGTATCAGAAACAGCAGTCTTTTCCTCTGCTTACTGTCCAGTTCTGTTTTCCTTTAATCATACTTTTCTCCTTTCAAAACTGCCTTATTTAAAAGGCATCTCCGCTAACATTTCCTCTGGTATGTTGATGAAGCCTTCCTCTGCCGAGCCTGACGGTGTTTCCTTTTTACCACAAAAATCAATGGATTCAACAAAACATTCCATTGTATAATGCCTTTTGCCATCCTTTTCATAGAAACCGCTCTGCATTTTGCCTGATATCACCAGCTCTTTCCCCTTACAACAGGTATTAGCAACCACAGTTGCCACATTTCCGACAGCTTTGCATGGGATAAAATCAACATGGTATGTATCATCCACTTTCCAGCTTCTGTCTTCGACTGCCATAGACCATCTCGCAAAACAGGTATGGTTTTCATCCTCCCCATATCTTACTCTGGGATCCGCTGTCATTCTGCCATGTAGAATCAATCTGTTCATAACATCACCCTCCCTGTTTCTTCATTTCTTACTTTTGTTTCCTGCATAACATCTTTTCTCCTTTCAAAATTCAGCGGTGTAACCGCCCCTTTTCCTACCAATCAGAACCTGTCTGCACCTGTCCTTCATTGTCTCTATACGATAAGCAGAAAACAAAAAATTATAATTTTTTTTTTGCAATAAAAAAGAGATAGCAGAATCATCCACTATCTCTTGCAATCAGCCTGTCTCTTATTTAATCATCCCAAAATATTTTAATGCTTCTTTTATCATCTTCTCCTTTTCTGGCGGACAATTTGGCACTTTAGGGTTTTCACATTTAGGTTTATTATATGCTTCTCCTACATCCAATCCGCATTTCCTTTTTATCTGTGCTATGTATAATCTTGAAACATGAGCCTGATAATGTTCCATTACATAGTCAGCAATCTCCTGATAGGTTGCTTTCCCGATACATTCCCTCCTGTCCGCTTCTGTGAGGTCCATTTCTATCTCTATTCTGGTAGTAGACCTCTTACGCGACAAAAGGACACATGTTTCCACCCCCACCGTCTGCGGAAACATATCCACCGCCTGCACCCTCTTAAGCTCATACCCGTTCCCACAAAGATACTTCAAATCCCGGGCCAGCGTCGCCGAATCACAGCTCACATACACCACCCGCTCCGGCCGCATTTTCACAATGGTCTCAAGGCATCGCTCATCGCAGCCCTTTCTGGGTGGGTCCACAACTATCACATCCGGGTGCAGCATATCCTTGCCATGGACCTTCCTGCCATCGCCCGACCTTCCTGCTTTGCTGTCTCCTTCGTCACTGTCAGCAACGGCTTCTCTCCCGCTCTCATAGAATTCCGGCAGCACCTCCTCGGCCTTTCCCACAAAAAACTCCACATTCTCAATTCCATTTAGCGCTGCATTATCCCGGGCATTCTCAATGGCCTTTCCTACAATCTCCACCCCATAGACCATCTTGGCTTCCCGGGCCAAAAACAGCGATATCGTACCGATTCCACAGTACAAGTCCCACACCGTCTCCGCTCCGGTAAGCCCTGCGTATTGAAGCGCGGTTTCGTACAGACGACGCGTCTGCACCGGGTTCACCTGATAGAAGGACAGAGGAGAAATCCGGTAGCGGATGTCCCCAATGGTATCTGTGATAAAATCCTTGCCCCACAGTAAAATCAATTCCTCTCCCAGAATCACATTGGTGTTTCTCTCATTTACATTCAGGGTGATACTTGTCATGCCCTCCACATCCAATAATTTAGAAACAAGCTTCTCCCTGTAGGGCAGGCTTCGCCCGTTTATCACCAGGCAGACCATAACCTCCCCGGTGAAAAATCCCTTCCGCACCAGCACATGCCGTACCAGCCCCCTGCCGGTTGCTTCATCGTAAGGCTCAATTCCAAATTCCTCCATAAAGCCAATTACAATATCCAGCACGCGCTCATTGACACCATCTCCCAAGTGGCACCTCCGGTTGGGAATAATGTTGTGGCTTCGGCTGGCATAAAATCCGGCCACAATCCTGCCTTCCTTATCTCTGCCCACGGGAAACTGGGCCTTGTTTCGGTAGTAATAAGGCTCCTCCATGCCGAGAATGGGCTCCATGGCCCCATTCGCATCCTGAAAACCACCAATCCGAATCAGGTTATTTCGCACCTTCTGTTCCTTGAATTCCAGCTGCTTTTCATAAGACAGGGCCTGGAGCTGGCACCCGCCGCACTGCCGGTGAAATTCACATTTCGGCTCTGCCCGGTAAGGGGAAGGCTCCACAATCTCAAGCAGGCGGGCATAGCCATAGCTCTTTTTCATCTTCATAACCTTGGCCGTCACCACATCACCCACAACCGCATCCTTGACAAAAAAGGTGACGTTCTCCACCTTGCCGATGCCTTCCCCGTCAACGCCCATATCCTCAATTTGAAGCTTTAGCACATCGTCCTTTTTAAATTGGAAAGCACCAAAGACTGTCTCCGGTGCTTTTCCTTTCATATGCTTTTTACCCATATGTTTCCCCTATTCTTCTATATACTTGTCTTTCTGATATTGGACTCAAACAGCCGGTTATAACCCAGCCATTCCGTCCCACCCAGGGGCGCTGCCGCTAAAGCCTCCTTCATGGTCTGCATTTTGGCATCCGCATTGTCCGCAAAGCTCAAAGCCAGCGCCTCTGCCAGGGCAGGCTTTTTTGGCGAACCAAATTCCAGCTCCCCGTGATGGGCCAGAATGCAATGCTTAAGCTCCGTGGCCAGCTTTGCCGGAAAGCCCGGAATGAGGCTGATTCTCTGGCCTACCATCTCCACGCCTATCATAATGTGCCCCAACAGCTGCCCGTCGTCCGTATAATCATTAGCCGGAAATGTGGACAACTCCTCCAGCTTCCCGATATCATGAAACATGGCCGCCGCCAAAAGCAAATCCCGATTCAAAATCGTGTAAGCTCCGGCAAAATAGTCGCACAGCTTCACCACGCTTAAGGTATGCTCCAAAAGTCCCCCCACAAATCCATGGTGAACATTTTTGGCCGCGCTGTGAAACTGAAACCTTTTTGCAAACTCCTGATCCTTCACAAAAAAGTTTTCCGCCAGCTGCCTTAGATAAGGATTTTCCATGCTTTCCACAAACCCTGTCAGCTCCCGATACATGGCCGGGATGTCCTTCTCGCTCACCGGAAGATAGTCGCTGGGGTCATAATCCCCCTCCTTCACCTTCCGCACCCGCTTCACATTTAACTGCAAAGCGCCCTGAAAGCTTGTCACATCTCCCATCACGTCAATATAATCCAACGCCTCAAAATCATCGATTCCCTGGGAATTGGGGTCCCAAATCTTTGCATCCAGCGTTCCCGTCTTATCCTGTAAAATCAAAGACTCGTAAGGCTTTCCACTTTTAGTCATAGCCGTCTGCTTGTGTTTGCAGAGGAAAATCTCCCCCACCCGTTCACCTTCCCGCAGAGTCTCTATATATTTCATATCAAATTTCCTCCAAAATCCTTCCTTTTTCTGTAAATCGGTGCCCCTTGGCCGGGAGAAAGTACCCCCTCTATGGAAGCACGCTCACCACAGCCGTACATTCCAATTCCACGTATTCTTCTCCGCTCTGGCGCATCAGTGTCAATGTCATTTGCTGTTCCGGCAGCAGCGCCATCAGCTTCTGGGTATAGGCATCCTCCGTCAGAACCTCCTCACCGTTGATTTTCACGATGACGTCTCCCTCCTGAAGGCCGGCATTCATGGCCGGAGAGGGCAGGTCTGTTTCCACACCCTTAATATACACTCCCTTGGGAAGTCCGTGTTCCGCAGATATCTCATCGGTGACAGTACTGGTCTTAAGCCCCAGATAAGGAATGTCCTTCCCATTGGACAGAGCCTCAATAACACCCTTCAGCTCCGAAACAGACAGGGCTGTGATGGTATTCTGGTCTCCGGAATTGCTGTAGCTCTGCAGCATGATGCCCACAATCTCGCCCTCCAGATTTATCAGCACGCCACTCCCCTGGGCACTGCCGGAGATATCTGTGGTAAACACCGTATAAGTACTGTCCCAGGTAGATATGGTGTTGTCGGAAGCGGTAACCGTCCCGCAGCGTATGGCATAGTTGATTCCCAGAGGGCTTCCGATGGCAATCACCACCGTTCCCTGATTGACCGTCAGGGAATTGCCCAATGTGGCCACACCAATCTTGCCCATGGTCTCCTCAGAAATGTCGGCCAGAGCCACACTGATAATGGCAATTCCGGTATTTCCGTCGTATTTCTTAAGCGCAGCAGGAACCACATCCTCATTGATAAAGGTGATGTTGATTGCCTCCGCATTGTCAATGACCTTCCTCTCCGTGAGAATCAAAAGCTCCTGGCCGTTGTTGGCGATAATAACACCAGATGCCTGATTTTCACGCTCATAGGCCGAATCAAACCAGTCTGTGTCACTGGTAACCCCCGTTACCGTCACCACAGAGCGGTTTGTTTTCTTGCCAATGGCATATAACTTACTTTGCAAAATCTGATAGTCGCTGGCTTCCAGCTCCCTCTCCACAATCACCGGTTCAGGGTCTGGCTCATCCTCCGGTTCCTGATTCGGTTGACCCTCCGGGCTCTGGCCAGGCGTCTGGTCCGGGTTT
>CAPNGW010000093.1:678-8212 GCA_948665105.1 uncultured Lachnospiraceae bacterium | reverse complement strand
AGAAGTACGGGGCTGACGCGCTGCGCCTGACACTCATCACCGGAAATGCTCCCGGCAACGATATGCGCTTCTACTGGGAGCGGGTGGAGGCCAGCCGGAACTTTGCCAACAAGGTCTGGAACGCCTCACGCTTTATTATGATGAATCTGGAGGGCGTGACTGTTACGAAGCCGTCAGAGACAGACCTGGAGGCCGCTGATAAGTGGATTCTCTCCAGGGCAAATACCCTGGTCAAAGACGTCACCGAGAACATGGATAAATTCGAGCTGGGCATTGCCGTACAGAAGGTGTATGATTTTATCTGGGATGAATTTTGCGATTGGTATATTGAGATGGCCAAGACCCGTACCTACAAGAAGGAGGAGAATCCTTCCTCCGCCAATGCAGCTCTCTGGACATTAAAAACGGTGCTGATTCAGGCATTAAAATTACTGCACCCCTATATGCCCTTCATTACCGAGGAGATTTTCTGCACCCTTCAGTCCCAGGAGGATACCTGTATGCCATTCGGCAAGAATGAGGAAACCATTATGCTCTCCGCCTGGCCCACATACACTGAAAGCAGAAATTATCCCCAGGAAGAAGAAATGATAGACATCATCAAGGAAGCAATTCGTGCAGTTCGCACTCTGCGCACAGAGATGGATGTACCGCCCAGCAAAAAAGCCCGCGTCTATATTGTCTGCAAGGAGGTGAAAGAGGCAATGACCTTCTGTGCCCTTGAGGGGATTTGTGCAGCATTAATGGGCGCCAGTCAGGTAAATGTGTATCCGGACAGAGCCGGAATCGCTGGTGATGTTGTATCCGCTGTAACCAGCGCTGCAGTTATCTACATTCCCCTGGAGGAGCTGGTGGACTTTGAGAAGGAGAGGGAACGCTTAACCAAAGAAAAGGAGCGTCTGGAAAAAGAGCTGGCCCGTTCTCAGGGCATGCTGAACAACGAAAAATTCTTAAGTAAGGCTCCTGAAAGTAAAATTCAGGAGGAGAAAGAAAAGCTGGCTAAGTACCAACAGATGATGGATCAGGTGTGTGAGCGCCTTACGCAGGCTGAACTGTTACAAAATAAAAGGAGCAGAATCGGGTAAGGCTGTCAGATTTTAGCCCCTTTTGCGGTGAAAACATCCTTTAATTTAAGAAAAAAACTTGCATAAAATCACCACTCTATTATAATGGTAAAAGGCAGTAAAAATAATAGAGTGGTGATTTTTTGACTTATGAAGAAACCGTAGCCAAAATTCTCGATATTCCCAGATTCACAACGAAGAACAGCCTGAGCCACACCCGGGAGCTGATGAAGCGCCTTGGTAACCCACAGGACCAGGCTCCTTCTATCCATGTGGCCGGAAGCAACGGCAAGGGCAGCGTCTGCGCATTCTTAAGTAGTATCCTCACCGTCAGCGGTGTCCGCACCGGACTTTTTACCTCCCCGCATCTTGTCAGCCTTCGGGAACGGTTTTGCATTAACGGAGAGCCCTGCACCAGAGAGCAATTCCTAAGGGCAGAAGAGGTGGTCAAAAGGACTGTGATGCAAATGCAAAAGGAGGGTCTTAGCCACCCCACCTTCTTTGAATATATCTTTGCGGTGGGCATGGTTCTGTTTGCCCAGGAGAAGGTGGAATGTATCGTGCTGGAGACCGGTCTTGGGGGACGTCTGGATGCCACCAACGTGGTGGCTCATCCCCTCCTTACCATCATTACCTCCATTAGTCTGGAGCATACAGAGATTCTGGGAGATACCATTGAGGCCATAGCGGGAGAGAAGGCAGGGATTATAAAGCCCGGGGCGCCAGTGATTTTTGACGGTAGTGAGCCCTTGGCAGAGCCGGTAATTTTGGAAGCGGCCAAAGCCAAAGGAGCAGAGGCTGAGAAAATTTCTCCCAATAAGATTAATATTTTATTAAACGACGGAAAACATATTGATTTTTCCTATGAGAGCCGCTATGATGTTACTAGAATAAGCATCCCCTTTCCGGCGGAATATCAGGCGATAAACGCTGCACTGGCGTTGGCGGCGGTCCATAGGCTTATGAGCAATTTTCCCATTACGGATGAGAGCATCCGGGAGGGATTTCGAAGCACCATATGGCCGGGGAGAATGGAGGAGCTTTACCCGGATGTATATCTGGACGGAGCTCATAACGTTTCCGGCGTGGAGGCCTTTCTGAAAACTGTGGGAAGGATGACCAGGGAGCCCTCGATTCTGCTTTTTTCCATGGTTCAGGGGAAGCGGGAGCAGGAGGCCCTTGACCTGCTGCTTTGTGAAGGCTGCTGGGAAGAGTTTATTTTGACTGAAATCAGCGACAACGAAAGAGCATTGCCGGTGTCCGCGCTGTACCGATACGTGGCAGGGCAATGGGGAAAGAAAATAAAAGTGACGGCCATTCAGAAGCCGACGGAAGCGCTAAGGGAAGCCTTAAACCGCAAGAAGCCGGGACAGAAGCTGTTTTGTGTGGGCTCTCTGTATTTGATTGGAGAGTTGAAGAAGGAAGAAGGAGGTTATACGGATGATTAGTTTTGAAGAAGAATTGAAGAAGTTCCAACCCAGCCTGGAAGTGGAAGAGGCGGAGGAAGCCATATACAACCATGACTTAACGGATATGACGGATATTTTGCAGGAGATGCTCAAAGAGGTGAGAAAAGGTCAATAGCCGCAGGTTAAGAAAGGAAAATATATGGAATGCTATAAATGTGGTGCGGCGTTGGGGAAAGAGGCCTTTTGTCCTGCCTGCGGCGCTGATGTGAAACTATATAAAAAGATTATACACAGCTCCAACCAGTGTTACAACGAGGGTTTGGAGCAGGCCCGGGTCCGGGATTTATCCGGGGCTGCAGCCTCGCTGCGGCGGAGCCTTAAGTATTATAAAGGTAATATTCCGGCCAGGAATCTTCTGGGGCTGGTCTATTTCGAGATGGGGGAGACGGTGGATGCCCTGGGTGAGTGGGTAATCAGCCGGAGTCTTCACCCGGAGAACAATATGGCGGAGAAGTACTTATCTTCCGTCCAGTCCAATGGGAACAAGCTGGATTCTCTGAATCAGACCATCAAGAAATACAATCAGGCCCTTATGTACTGCCGGCAGGACAGCAAGGATTTGGCGGTAATCCAGCTGAAAAAAGTGCTGGGCTTAAATCCCCGTCTGGTGAAGGGGCATCAGCTCCTTGCCCTTCTGTACATGGAGGAAGGACAGTACGAACTGGCCAGAAGGTCTCTGCGCAATGCGGCTAAAATCGATACCAACAATACCACTACGCTCCGGTATCTTCGGGAAATGAACCGAAATACCCAGGGAGAGCAGTCAGCAAAGAAGAAGGGCCGCAAGGAGAAAGGCCGTAAGGAGAAGGAGGAGCTGGTTGCCTATCAGAGCGGCAATGAAACCATTATCCATCCGGCCACCTTCAAGGACAACTCGGCTGTTTCCACCATTTTGAATATTGTGGTGGGGGTGATTATCGGTGTGCTCATTACCTGGTTTCTGGTGGTTCCCAGCATCCGGCAGAAGGTGGTCAGCGAGAGTAATCAGGCAGTGCGGGAGGCCAATGATACCATCAGCACAAAGAACCAGACCATCCAGACACTGGAGCAGCAGGTGGAGAGCCTGGAAGCACAGCTTGCGGAGATGGAAGGCAAAGAAAGCGATATTCAGGGTGTCATCACTATGCACGAACAGCTTTTGAGCGCCTATGATGCTTATGTAAAGGAAGATGTTGAGACGGCAGCTGCCATTCTGGAGAAGGTGGATGCTCAGGCGCTTACCGGGAATGCCTCCACGATTTATCAGGAAATCAGTGCTCAGATTAATGCGGGTTATATTGACACCCTGTATGAGCAGGGAGAAGCCGCATATAACAGCCGAGACTATGAGGAGGCATCAAGCAAGCTTCAGATTGTTGTGGATGCGGACGAGACCTACCAGGAAGGCTATGCAGTCTACTATCTGGCCCAGTCTTATCGGGAGCTGGAACAGAACGAACAGGCGGTTACTTACTATCAGCGTGTCATGGAGCTGTATCCGGGAACACAGCGGGCCCGGACGGCAGAGCGGTATGTGGATGAGCTGGGAGTTCCCGAGGATCCGGAGGATACAGAACAGGAATGAGCCGGCCCTTAAGGGATGCTTCCAAGGCGCATTGGGCTCCTGACTTTACAAAAGATAACAGCAATAGAAATACAAAAGACGTCATCTGTAAATGGCGTCTTTTCTTATGCAAAAAAAGTTGGTTCCCGTCGATAATGGACGGTAAATTAAGATGAAAAGGAAGGAAACATGGTATGGAGCACAGATTTGAACAGGAGACCGGGGAGCTGATTGTCCGCATGCCCCGTGAGGTGGATCACCATACGTCCGGGCTTTTGAAGGAGGAGACGGATATTTTGATGAGCCGCTATCCGGTACGGGGACTGGTGTTTGATTTTCAGGATACCATTTTTATGGACAGCTCCGGCATCGGTGTGATTCTGGGACGGTGCCGGAATCTGAAATTTGCGGGAGGCAGGACCAGGGCCGTCCACTTAAATGCACAGATTCAGAAAATTTTTCAGATATCGGGCTTACATAAAGTAATCGACGTGAAGTTTTAGGAGGGGGAGACAATGCAAAAAGAAATGAAGATGGAATTTACATCCCAGTCGGAAAATGAGGGATTTGCAAGGGTGGCCGTGGGGGCATTTATTGTGGGCTTAAATCCCACGGTGGACGAGCTGGCGGACGTGAAGACAGCTGTATCCGAGGCGGTGACCAACGCCATTATACACGGCTATGACCAGAAAGAGGGAAAGGTGTTTATCACCTGCCAGATAGCAGAGCAGGAGGTGGAAATCTGTGTCATTGACACAGGAAGAGGGATTGTGGACATCGACAAGGCCAGAGAGCCTCTGTTTACCACCCGTCCGGAGCTGGAACGGTCCGGCATGGGATTCACCTTTATGGAGGCCTTTATGGACCAGGTATGGGTGGATTCCCGGGTGGGAGAGGGGACCAGGGTCACCATGAGAAAGAAAATCGGAAAGGCATAGGATATGGATGAAACCATCGCTTTAATCGAGCAGTCACACCATGGGGATAAAGAAGCGAGGGACAATCTGGTGAAAAACAATCTGGGACTGGTGTGGAGTATCGTCCGAAGGTTTGACAACCGGGGGTACGATATGGAGGACCTGTTTCAAATCGGCAGCATCGGCCTGATGAAGGCCATCGATAAGTTTGACATCTCTTACGAGGTGCGGTTTTCCACCTATGCCGTGCCAATGATTACCGGTGAGATTAAGCGGTTTTTGCGGGACGACGGCATGATTAAGGTAAGCCGGAGCCTGAAGGAAAATGCCGCCCGAATCCGGGCTGCCGAAGCGCGGCTTTATAAGGAGCTGGGCCGTGAGATTACCTTGCTGGAGCTGTCGGAAGCCACCGGCATTGCCCTGGAGGAAATCGTCGTTGCCCTGGAGGCCAATGTGGAGGTGGAATCCATCTACAAATCCATGTATCAGTCCGATGGCAACGAAGTCTGTCTGGCGGACCGTTTGCCGGAAAAAAGGGATGAGAACGAGCTTTTGCTAAACAGGATGCTTTTGGGTCAGCTTCTGGAACAGCTTCAGGAGATGGAGCGGGATTTGATTGAGCAGCGGTATTATCAGGACAAGACCCAGGCACAGGTGGCGCTGTCTTTGGGAATCAGCCAGGTGCAGGTCAGTCGTATGGAAAAAAAAATATTGCTGCGTCTTCGAAAACTTGCGGTATAATATCTGAAAAAATACTCATACTACTTCCAAGGAAAACGGGAAAGGAAGTGGAAAGCATGAGTCATAAATTTTACCGAATCTGCCTGCTGTCAGTGGTTATCATCGCCATTGTGGGAGGCATTTTCTATTATCTGAATTACGCCAGGGATAAGTCGGACATCACAGAGGGAACATTGGTAAGCAGAGGACGGAAAACAGAGTCCGGCGGCGCCTATGCCTCCAAGGACATGAAGCAGCCCGGCAATTCTCTGCATCAGGGACCGGGGAATGAGGACGGCGAGGAATTCTGGGGCGCATACCTATGAGCGACACACTGTACCTGAAAATCGGTAGAAACGTGGCGGTGCACAAGCCAGGGGTGGTGCTTAAGGATATCGCCAGCCTCACTTGCACCAACACGGATATCATCCACAAGCTGAAAACCATGAAGGTTCACACCTTCCATGAGCCCACAGGGAAGGGGAAGAAAAAGCAGCAGATTGAAGTGTTTTCTATCCTGAAAATCATAGAGGACATCGGCAGGGAGTATCCGTCTTTGGATATTCAGAATCTGGGGGAGCAGGATTTTGTGCTGGAGTACATCCCCGTGGAGGAGCCTAAGTGGCTGGGAATCATAAAGGCGGTGCTTATCTGCATCCTGGTATTTTTCGGCTCTGCCTTTACCATTATGACCTTCAACAATGACGTGGGAGTGGCAGATGTGTTTCAGAAATTTTACCAGCAGGTAATGGGAGTTAAATCCAGCGGCTTCACGACCCTGGAGGTGTGCTATGCCATCGGTCTGGCATTGGGAATTCTGATTTTCTTTAACCACATCGGGCGCAAAAAAGTGACCCACGACCCCACACCCATGCAGGTGCAGATGCGCAAGTACGAGCAGGATGTGGATACCACATTTGTGGAAAACTGTAGCAGAAAGGGTACAAACGTCAATGTTGATTAAGGAAATTTTTTTGAGCTTCATTGGGCTGACAGGCGGCTTCGCGGTGGCGGCGGGCGTATTCGCTTTTATTGTAACCTTGGGGGTGGTGCCCCGCTTCGCCGGCAAAACCCACACAGTAAACAGGGTGCTCACCTATGAGACAGCCATTCTCCTGGGAGGCATTTTCGGGACGCTTTTGTCCATATTTCACCTGAGGCTTCCTCTGGGTGGATGGACAGGAAGGGGACTTACGGCGGTCTTTGGCCTGGCAGCGGGTATTTATAACGGCTGTCTGTCCGTGGCCCTGGCAGAGATTCTCAATACCTTTCCCATCATGTTCCGCCGGACGAAGATGAAGGTGGGGCAGGACTGGGTGTTGGTTGCCATGGCTTTGGGCAAGATGGTCGGAGCATTTTATTTTTATGCGAACCGCATGGCACAGTAGGAAAAAATTGAAAAAGGAGGTGGCCGTTATGAGACTGACCAGAGAAACCGGCACCAAAGAGGAAAAGCAGCGGCAGCAGCAGGACTATAATGAATATGTAAAGCAGGTGACACCCACCCACTCCCTGTGGGCCAATATGTTAAAGGCATTTGTGGTGGGGGGAATTATCTGCTGTCTGGGACAGGTGATTCTGAATATCGCAGGGAATGCAGGGCTTGACAAGGAGGCCTCCGGGGCATGGACCAGCATGATACTGGTGCTTCTAAGCATCCTTTTAACAGGGCTGAATCTCTATCCATCTGTGGCCAACTGGGGCGGGGCCGGAGCGCTGGTGCCAATCACCGGCTTTGCCAATTCAGTGGCAGCCCCTGCCATTGAGTTCCAGAAGGAGGGGCAGGTCTTTGGGATTGGGTGTAAGATATTTACGATTGCA
>CAPNGW010000093.1:0-668 GCA_948665105.1 uncultured Lachnospiraceae bacterium | reverse complement strand
GGCGTGGGCTGCAAGATATTCACCATCGCCGGGCCGGTAATTCTGTATGGGATTTTTACAAGCTGGCTCTTAGGGCTGGGGTACTGGGCCGGGAAGCTTTGGGGAATTTTTTGAAAGTTAGTGAATACCCGGTTATAAACATCTCCTTAGGGGCATAAGTTTGTTTAGGACAAATTACCCCAAAGGAGATGTTTTATGTTTGAATATAAAAGTATCCGGGAAAGTGAACAGCTTCTTAAGAGTGACGTAAAATGCGGCCTGACAGAAGAAGAGGCCAGGAGGCGGCTTTCCCAGAGCGGCCCCAATAAGCTAAAGGAACCCCGGAAAAAGACAAAGATAGAAGCCCTGTTTGAACAGCTGAACGACCCGCTGATTTATGTGCTTTTGGCCGCCACCACCATTTCCCTGTTCCTTAAGGAAATCAGTGACGCTGTCATTATCCTGGTGGTGGTGATTTTAAACGGTGTGGTGGGCCTTATCCAGGAGGGGAAGGCCCAGCGGGCCCTGGAGGCATTAAAAAAGCTTACCTCCCCCAGAGCCCTGGTCATCCGTGGCGGCAGAGAAATGGAAATACCGGCACAGCAGCTGGTGGTGGGAGACCTGGTGTGCTTAGAGACCGGAGGCCAGGTGCCCGCGGACTTAAGACTTATAAAAACTGAGAATCTGAA
>CAPNGW010000092.1:7723-8287 GCA_948665105.1 uncultured Lachnospiraceae bacterium | reverse complement strand
CCCGGTGGCTTTTCAATATTTTGATGGTCTGGATGGCCACCGGGCTGTGGCACGGCGCGGCCTGGAACTTTGTGCTCTGGGGACTGTTGTTTGCCCTTTTGCTTATGATAGAGAAATTGTGGCTTCTGCCGCTCTTAAAGAAGGCAAAAGTTATAAACCACATTTACGTGCTGTTTTTTGTAATTTTAAGCTTTGTGCTGTTTGACGGGGCCAGCTTAAGGGAAGCGGGGGCCGTTATGGCTGCCATGCTTGGAGGAACGGATTTGCCCCTTATCACCCCGGAAGCGGTGTACTATTTAAGGAGCTATGCCGTCACTTTCCTGGTGGCAGCCTTAGGCGCAACTCCCTGGCCTGCAAAACTTTTCTCCTTGGCGGGAGAGAGGGAGCAGGGAGGCCGAATCCGGAACCTGGCGGAGCCCCTGGTCCTTATCGCGCTGCTCACCTTGTGCGTATCATTTTTGATTGATGGCTCCTTCAACCCCTTTTTATATTTCCGCTTCTAGGAGGGACATACATGTCAACAAAACAAAAAAACCGATTCGTGGTGTGTCTCACAGCCCTCTT
>CAPNGW010000092.1:0-7713 GCA_948665105.1 uncultured Lachnospiraceae bacterium | reverse complement strand
CGGAGAGTGTCAGTGAGCGGCGTCCACTGGCTTCCTTTCCGGTGTTAAGCTGTGACTCCGTGGGCTCGGGCGCTTTTATGGCTGATTTTGAGACCTACGCGCTGGACCAGTTCCCCTTGAGGGATACCTTTCGAGGCATCAAGGCATGGACGGTCCGCTCTCTCCTTGGCCGGAAGGACAACAACGGACTCTACATGGAAGAGGGATATCTTTCCAAACTGGATTATCCCCTGAATACGGATTCTGTGACACACGCTGCGGACCGATTCCGCTATGTCTATGACCACTATCTGTCAGGGAAGGATATCCGTGTATACCTGTCTGTGATTCCCGACAAAAATTACTTTCTGGCGGAGCAAAATGGATATCCCTCCATGGATTACCAGGAACTGCTCCAACAAATCCAAAGGGAAACGGATTTTGCAGAGTACATTGATATTGTGCCTCTGCTCAATATATCTGATTATTACCGCACAGACACTCACTGGAGGCAGGAAGCCATCCAGGATGTGGCCCGACAGATAGGCGCCCATATGGGGGTGCCTTTAAGTGCTGTCTATGAGGAGCAGAAGGCCGATACGCCATTTTACGGGGTATACTACGGACAGTGGGCATTGCCGCTGCCGACGGAGGAACTGCATTACCTGACCAATGAAATTCTTGACAGCTGCACAGTATACGATTACGAAACCGACGCCCGGATTTTAGTGTATGACATGGACAAAGCGGCGGGAAAAGACCCATACGAAATGTTTCTGTCCGGGCCAAAGTCCATTCTCACCATTGAAAATCAGGAAGCCTTAACGAATCGGGAGCTCATTCTCTTTCGGGATTCCTTCGGAAGCAGTATTGCGCCGTTGCTGTCGGAGGGCTATTCCAAAATTACACTGGTGGATATTCGGTATATTTCCCCTGTTATGCTGGATAAATTTATTACCTTTGAAAATCAGGATGTGCTGTTCTTGTACAGCGCTTCTGTATTAAACAACAGTATCACAATCAAATAGACAGAGCATGGCGTCCTTTTTGGACGCTTTTTTTCTTGTGCATCTTCACTAAATCCCATGTATAAAAACTGTGAATAATGCTAAAATAATAAAAAGGCTATTGCATTTTTTATGTAATGCGGATATACTCTAGGTATACCGGCTGGAAACGTTACCGGAAACGTATCCAGTACGAAAATTATTTATTATTTAAGGAGGATGTAAGATGAAAAGAAAAGTAGTGTCACTTATGATGGTAACCGCCATATCGGCAGCCCTGTTAGCAGGCTGTGGCAACGACAAGGGAGGTTCTGATGCCGGGAAAGAGAACAATGACAATCAGACCCAGGATGTGGAAGATAATAATTCCGATGATACCAACGAGGCAGAAAAGCCCACAGGAGAAGGCTCCGTTTACTACATGAACTTCAAACCGGAGGTAGACGCAATCTGGCAGGATATTGCAGCGGCTTACACGGAGTCAACCGGAGTGCCGGTGAAGGTTGTTACCGCAGCAAGCGGGCAGTATGAGGCGACTCTTCGTACTGAGATTGCCGGAACCAACGCACCGACCCTGTTCCAGATTAACGGCCCGGTGGGATATCAGAACTGGAAGGATTACTGTCTGGATCTGTCTGATACCGATTTGTACAAGAACTTAAGCGACCAGTCCCTGGCTGTTACCGGAGATGACGGCGGCGCTTATGGCATTCCTTACACTGTGGAAGCTTACGGTATTATCTATAACAATGCCATTATGGAGAAATATTTCGCACTGGAAGGTGCAGTGGCGAAGAGTATGGATGAAATCAACAGCTTCGACACCTTAAAGGCAGTGGTAGAGGATATGACAGCCAAGAAGGATGACCTGGGAATCCAGGGCGTGTTTGCCTCCACCTCTCTGTTACCCGGTGAGGACTGGAGATGGCAGACCCACCTTGCAAACCTTCCCATTTACTACGAATACAAGGATGCAGGCGTAGGCGATATGGCTGAGATTGAATTCAAGTATTCAGATAACTACAGGAACATATTGGATCTGTACATGGACAATTCCGTGTCTGCCAAGGGTCTTTTAGGCTCCATCGATGTTGCAGGCTCCATGGCTGAGTTCGCTCTTGGACAGTGTGCAATGATTCAGAATGGTAACTGGGGCTGGGGCCAGATTTCGGATGTTTCCGGCAACACTGTGGTGGCAGAGGATGTTAAGTTCATGCCCATCTACTTTGGTGTGGATGATGCAAACCAGGGCTTATGTGTGGGAACTGAGAACTTCTGGTGTATCAACAGCCAGGCTTCCGAGGCAGATATTCAGGCCACAAAGGATTTCGTATCCTGGCTGATTACTTCTGACGAAGGAAAGGCTTATATGTCCAAATCCACCGATGAAGGCGGACTTGGAAATGCAGCTCCTTTCACCACCTTTACCGAGGCAGAGCGTTCCTCTGACCCGCTGGCTGTTGAGATGTACAAATGGATGGAGAGCGGCAAGACTTCCGTAAGCTGGAACTTCACAAGCTTCCCCAGCCAGACCTTCAAGGATAACTTCGGCAATGCCCTGCTGGAGTATGCAAATGGCAATATGACCTGGGATGAGGTTGCATCCTATGTGGTAGAGCAGTGGGCCGCAGAAAAAGCGGCAGCAGCGCAGTAACCCCTCGCAAGAATAAGTAAGTTGATATGATGGGAGCGCCTGGAATGTGCAGTTCTCTTATGGGCTTCATATTTCAGGCGCTTTCGCTAAAGATAGGAGATTGTTATGGAGAAAACATTGAAAAAATATTTTCCGGTGTTTGTATTACCTACATTGATTGCTTTTTCCTTTTCCTTCCTCATTCCTTTTGTACAGGGTGTATACCTTTCCTTCTGTAATTTTACAACCGTAGGGAACGCTGAGTGGACAGGACTTAATAATTATAAACTGGCTTTTTCCGAAGGTCAGGGATTTGGCAAGGCATTTTTATTTACCGCAGCCTTCACCGTGGTGGCTGTTATCACCATCAACGTATTCGCATTTTGTGTAGCATTACTATTAACCAGAAAATTAAAGGGTACCAACTTTTTCCGTACAGTGTTCTTCATGCCGAACCTGATAGGGGGTATCGTTCTCGGATATACATGGCAGCAGATGATAAATGCGGTTCTCTTTAAGTACGGAGTCACCATTGTGTCCAATCCCAAATATGGATTCATCGGATTAGTTCTTCTGATGAACTGGCAGATGATTGGCTATATGATGATTATCTACATTGCAGGGTTGCAGAATGTACCGGGAGAGCTCATTGAAGCAGCCCAGATTGACGGAGCCACCGGACTGCAGACGCTGTTTCGGGTAAAGCTTCCCATGGTTATGCCCTCTGTCACCATCTGCATTTTTCTGACCTTGTCCAACAGCTTCAAGCTCTTTGACCAGAACCTGGCGCTGACGGCGGGAGCCCCCATGCGCAAGACAGAGATGCTGGCCCTTAACATCTTCGACACCTTTTACGGCAAGAACGGATATCAGGGTGTGGGACAGGCAAAGGCAGTGGTGTTCTTTGTGGTTGTGGCGGCCATTGCAGTGGTGCAGCTTTATTTCACAAGACGTAAGGAGGTAGAGCAATAATGAAGCATAGAGCAGGAAAAACCATTACCTATCTTGTACTTTGCGCGCTGACTATAGCGGTGCTGTTCCCCCTTTATTTTATTCTTTTAAACTCCTTTAAGGGAAAGTTTTTTATCAGCAAGCAGCCCTTTGATTTTCCGGTGGGCAACTTGTTCGTGGGGATTGAGAACTATATAAACGGCCTGACCAAAACAGGGCTTTTGCAGGCGGCGGGCTGGTCCTTCTTCATTACCATATTGTCCACAGCGCTGCTGATTCTGTTTACCTCCATGACGGCTTACTACCTGACCAGAGTGAAAACAAAATGGACCTCGGCTCTTTACTTCCTCTTTGTGTTTTCCATGGTGGTACCCTTTCAGATGGTAATGTTCACCATGGTGGACTTGGCGGATAAATTACACTTGCGAAATCCTTTGGGAATGTGTATATTATATTTGGGATTTGGGGCAGGATTGTGCGTGTTCATGTTCGCCGGATTTGTGAAAAGTATTCCCATTGAGATTGAGGAAGCGGCCATGATTGACGGCTGCAATCCCTTACAGAATTACTTTGGAGTGGTGTTTCCGGTATTGAAGCCCACAGCCATCACCGTATCCATCTTAGAGGTTATGTGGATATGGAACGACTATCTGCTGCCCTATCTCGTGATTGGCGTAAGCACGCCTTACAAGACCATTCCGGTGGTAATCCAGATGCTGGTGGGAACCAACGGAAATAAGGATATGGGTGCGCTTATGGCCATGCTGGTACTGTCCATTCTGCCCATTATAATTTTCTACATGGCATGTCAGAAATACATTATTGAGGGTGTTGTGGCAGGCGCAGTCAAAGGATAAAAAGCGGAGAATGAATTATGTTGACAATCAAGGACATCGCACGCGAATCAGGATATTCTGTAAGCACGGTATCAAGGGTACTGAATCAACGCCGGGATGTGAGCCCGGAGGCCAAGAAAAAGATTGAGGAAATTGTGGCAGCCTGCCATTTTGTCCCCAATAACAATGCGAGACATTTAAAGCAGATGGCCAGCAAGACCATCATTGTACTGGTAAAGGGAACCTCCAATATGCTTTTTTCCAGTATCGTGGAGGAGATTCAGACCATGATGGAGCATACGAGATATACCTTGGTGGTGTCCTATGTGGACGAAGATGCCAACGAAGTGGAGCAGGCCTTAATTATGTGCCGGGAGCGCAATCCTCTGGGGCTTTTGTTTCTGGGAGGAAATATGGAGCACTTTAGAGAGCAGTTTGACCAGGTGGGTGTGCCCGGGGTTCTGGTGACAAACCCCGGAAGGGAGCTTCATTTCTCAAATCTGTCCAGTGTGACCACGGATGATGTGGCGGCGTCAAAGTGCGCGGTGAATTATCTGATGGCCCAGGGGCACCGAAGAATCGGTATTATCGGCGGCGATTTAAATCTTTCCTACACCAGTTCCCAGCGTTATCTGGGCTGTATGGAGAGCTTCAAGGAGCATGGAATCGCTTTTGATGAACGCTGCTACAGTAAGGCCCGTTTCTCCTATGACAGCAGCTACCGGGCCATGAAACGGCTTCTGGAGGTGGATAAGAGTATTACAGCGATATTTGCCATGGGGGATGTGATGGCCATCGGAGCCATTCGTGCCTTAAGAGATGAGGGGCTTAAGGTGCCGGAGGATATTTCTGTGATGGGCTTTGACGGGATTACTCTGGCGGAGTATTACAACCCCAAGCTGACCACCATACAGCAGCAGTCGGGAACACTGGCATCTAAGAGTGTTAAAATATTATTGAACTACATAGAGTTAAATACCGATGCAGTTCATGAGATTGTCCCCTTTAACCTCATTGAGGGGGAGAGCGTGAAAAAAATACAGAATTTACAGGCAGGAGATTGATGATGCGCAGCAGCGGAATATTAATGCATATTTCTTCATTACCCTCTCCCTATGGGATTGGAACCATGGGCAAAGAGGCCAGAAAATTTGTGGATTTCCTGGTGAAATCCGCTCAGACCTACTGGCAGGTATTGCCGGTGGGACCCACAAGCTATGGGGATTCCCCCTATCAGTCCTTTTCCGCCTTCGCAGGCAATCCGTACTTTATCGATTTGGACACTCTGATAAAGGAACGCCTGTTGACCAGAGAGGAGTGCGACAGCTACTCCTGGGGAAGGAAGGAGCAGGAGGTGGATTACGGCCTTCTCTATGAGAACCGATACGATTTGCTCCATAAAGCTTTTTCCCGTTTTCAGAAAAAATTGCCCGAAGATTATGGGGCATTTTGTGAAAATCACTCGCACTGGCTTTCCGATTACACGCTGTTTATGGCCTTAAAGGACAAAAACAGCGGTTTGGAGTGGTCCAAATGGGAGCCTTATTTAAAGCACAGAGAGCCGGTTGCTTTAAATAAGGCCAGGGAGGAGCTGGCGGAGGATATAAGGTTCTATGAGATGCTCCAGTACCTGTTTTACAAGCAGTGGGCAAGCCTTAAGGCTTATGCCAATGAGCGGGGTATCCGGATTATCGGAGACACCCCCATCTATGTGGCCGGGGACAGCGCGGATGTGTGGGCGAATCCTTCCCAGTTCTGTCTGGATAAGGAGCTTTATCCCACCTCGGTGGCCGGATGCCCGCCGGATGCATTTTCGGAGGACGGACAGCTGTGGGGCAATCCATTGTTTGACTGGGAGGCCATGAGAAAGGACGGCTATTCCTGGTGGATTCAGCGGGTAGGCCATACGGCAAGGCTCTTTGACGTGGTGCGTATTGACCACTTCCGGGGATTTGATTCCTACTACGCTATTCCTTATGAGGCGGTCACTGCCAAGAACGGGGAGTGGAAGAAGGGCCCGGGCATGGAGTTGTTCCATGCCATCAAAAATGCACTGGGAGATGTGGAGATTATTGTGGAGGACTTGGGATACCTTACGGATTCCGTGAGACAGCTGGTGGCGGATTCGGGATTCCCGGGTATGAAGCTTTTACAATTCGCCTTTGACAGCCGGGAGGACGGAGATTATCTGCCGCATAACTATAAAAATCATTGTGTGGTCTATACAGGAACCCACGATAATGATACAATAATAGGGTGGATGAAGACGGCACCCAAAGCCAGTGTGAAATTTGCCAGGGAATACCTGAGGCTTGACAACAAGGAAGGCTATAACTGGGGCATGATGAAGGCCGCATGGGCCAGCGTGGGCGATTTGGCCGTGGTGACTATGCAGGATGTCCTGGGGCTTGGCAGCCAGGGAAGGATGAATACACCTTCCACCTTGGGTGGAAATTGGATCTGGAGGATGAAAAAGGATTCCTTAAATGGCATTTTGGCCGGGAAAATCCGCAGCAACATGCAGTTGTACGGACGTATGCCCGGATGATTATCATACATCTGTCAACTGCACTTTCAGAAAGGAAGCAGTGGGCAGATGTACTTTTTTATTGTAAATATTACTTCCCGGACGGGGAAGGCCAGGAAAATCTGGATTGAGATTGAGAAAGAATTGAAGAAACAGAAGGTAGCTTACGAGGCTTATGTGACAACCCATGAAGGGCATGCGAGAGAATTGGCCAAATCCTTGTGCAGCAAAGGGATGAAATACCGAAAGGAGCATCCGGGCCATCAGGTCAGCCTGGTGGTGACAGGCGGAGACGGTACGGCCAACGAGGTCATTAACGGGATGCACCATTTTGAGGAGATTCAGTTTGGCTATATCCCCACAGGCTCCGGCAATGATTTAGGGCGGGGGCTTGGTATCTCCAAAAAGCCCCTGGAGGCTCTGGAGGGCATCTTAAAGGCCAGGACGGTGTTTCCCATGGATTTGGGGCTTGTCACGGATGATGCCGGGAATACCCACCGATTTGCCATAAGCTCCGGCATCGGCATCGACGCGGACGTGTGCCGGATGGCATTAAGCTCCCGTCTTAAGACATTTTTAAATTATCTGGGTTTGGGAAGCCTGACCTATGTGCTTTTGACGGTAAAGGCATTGTTCACCATGCCTACCACAGAGGTGACGGCTGTCTTTGATGGCGGTGAGCCAAAGAAAATTGACAAGATGATTTTTGTGGCCGGAATGAACCATCCCTGGGAGGGCGGAGGTGTGCCCATGGCTCCCCGGGCGGATGCCCAGGACGGG
>CAPNGW010000091.1 GCA_948665105.1 uncultured Lachnospiraceae bacterium | reverse complement strand
GGTATGGGAGCTTTCCCCAGAACATTTAGAGGCTCTTAGATTCGGAACCCGGAACAAAAGAGGAAGCCAATTTGTGCAATTTGCCATGCACAATCTGAAAAAGCATCATTTGTCGGGCAACTCATTCTATAGAAATCGTATCTATCCTTGTAAAATGAGGGCAGTCTGTGTTAAAATCAGATTTGGAAAAATAAGCATTGAAAAGAAGAGAAAGCAGGACCCCATGCCAAAATCACTATACATTGCAGAAAAGCCCAGTGTGGCTCGGGAATTTGCAAAAGCATTAAAACTGGATATGAAAAATCACGACGGCTATGGTGAAGCCCCGGAGGCCATCGTTACCTGGTGCGTGGGCCATCTGGTGACCATGAGCTACCCGGAAGCCTACGATGAAAGTCTGAAACGCTGGAGCTTAAAGGCCCTGCCCTTTCTGCCGGAGACCTTCAAATACGAAATCATTCCCGGCGTCAGCAAGCAGTTTAAAATTGTATCAAACCTCTTAAACCGCACCGATGTGGACACCATTTACGTCTGCACCGACTCCGGGCGAGAGGGAGAGTACATCTATCGGCTGGTGGCCCAGATGGCAGGCGTCAAGGGTAAACAGCAAAGGCGTGTCTGGATAGACTCCCAGACCGAGGAGGAAATCCTACGGGGAATCCGGGAGGCCAAAGACCTTAAGGCCTATGATAATTTGTCTGAATCCGCCTATCTTCGGGCCAAAGAGGACTATCTGATGGGAATCAACTTCTCCCGCCTCTTGACGTTAAAATACGGCCAAAGCATTTCCAGCTTTATGAACACCAAATACACGGTAATCAGCGTGGGCCGTGTCATGACCTGCGTGCTGGGCATGGTGGTGCGCCGGGAGAGGGAAATCCGGGACTTTGTAAAAACGCCCTTTTACCGTATTTTAAATAAGCTGTCCTTAAACGGGCAGGAGGTGGAAGGGGAGTGGAGGGCTGTGGAAGGAAGCGCATACTTTGGCTCTCCCAAGCTCTACAAGGAGAACGGCTTTTTAAAGAAGGAGGACGCAAAGGCACTCCTTATAGAATTAAGCCAGCCTGCGCCCCTTACCGCCACCGTGGCAGCTCTGGAAAAAAAGAAGGAAAATAAAAATCCGCCCCTTCTATATAATCTGGCGGAGCTCCAAAACGACTGCTCCCGAATGTTTAAAATCAGTCCCGACGAGACCTTGCGTATCGTCCAGGAATTGTACGAGAAGAAGCTGGTGACTTACCCCAGAACCGATGCCCGGGTGCTGTCCACATCAGTGGCAAAGGAGATACATAAAAATATCGGCGGTCTTAAGAACATCCCCGGCGTTTCTGAATTTGCCAGTGAGATTTTGGAAAAGGGCTCCCACAAGGGAATTGTCAAAACAAGATACGTCAACGACAAGCAGATTACGGACCACTATGCCATTATTCCCACTGGCCAGGGCTTCGGAGCCATGAAGGGCTTATCCTCCACGGCGGTGCATGTGTACGAAACCATCGTCCGGCGGTTTTTAAGTATTTTTTATCCACCGGCGGTGTATCAGAAAATCAACCTCATCACCCAGATGAAGCAGGAAAAATTCTTCTCAAGCTTTAAGGTGATGGTGTCTCCCGGGTATTTAAAAGTGATGAATTATTCTTTTTCCAAGAAGAAGGAGGGGGACAATAACGACCAGGAGAAGGAGTATGACCAGGCATTCATAGAGCAGGTGGCAGCCTTGAAAAAGGGCGCTGTCCTTGAGGTAACGGAATTAACCATCAAGGAGGGGGAGACCTCGCCTCCCAAGCGTTACAATTCCGGTTCTTTGATACTTGCCATGGAAAATGCCGGACAGCTCATTGAGGATGAGGAGCTTAGGGCCCAAATCAAGGGAAGCGGAATCGGCACCAGCGCCACTCGGGCGGAGATTTTAAAGAAGCTTATTGGCAACAAGTACCTGGGGCTTAACAAAAAGACACAGGTGATTACCCCCACCTTATTGGGGGAGATTATCTATGATGTGGTGGGCAGTTCCATCAAGTCTCTTTTGAATCCGGAGCTTACAGCAAGCTGGGAGAAGGGCTTAAATTATGTGGCAGAGGGCAGCATTACCCCCAAGGAGTACATGGATAAGCTGGAGCACTTTATCCGTTCTCGCACCAGCGGTGTGATGGGCTTAAACAACCAATATGCCCTCAGAAACAATTTTCAGGCGGTGGCGCCTTTTTACCAGACGGCGGCAAAAGCTGCAGGAAAAGCGGCGGCAAAGGCAACGACCAAGAAAACAAAAAAGGCTGAATCAGGTTAAATTGACCTCACCATACCACGCATAAAGGAATCCCGGAAAGGCGTATGATATAAATGAAAAAGGAAAGCTATTGTTGGACAAATTGACATTCAAGGAGGAGCAAAAAAATGGAACAATGTAAAATCAGCAGCCTGTACACCTTAGAAGAAACCATCGCCAGGGAGTTACTGGCCCCCCTCACTTACCCCTGGGAGGCCCTTCCGAAAATCGGCGATTTTATTAAAGCATTGGGCCCCAACCTGGACCCGGCCATCTATGAGCAGAGAGGGGAAAATATCTGGGTGGCCAAATCCGCATCGGTGGCTCCCACAGCCTCCTTAAACGGTCCCCTCATTATTGATGAGAATGCGGAAATCCGCCACTGTGCTTTTATCCGGGGCAATGCCATTGTGGGAAAGGGAGCGGTAGTGGGCAATTCCACGGAGCTTAAAAATGTGGTGCTCTTTAACAAGGTTCAGGTTCCCCACTACAACTATGTGGGCGATTCCATCCTGGGCTATAAATCCCACATGGGCGCAGGCTCCATCACCTCCAATGTGAAATCTGACAAAACCCTGGTCATCGTAAAAGGCAGGGAGGGGGCCATAGAGACCGGCTTAAAGAAATTCGGCGCCATGCTGGGGGATGAGGTGGAAGTAGGCTGCGGCAGCATTTTAAATCCGGGAAGCGTCATTGGCCCCCACAGCAATATTTATCCCCTGTCCAGTGTGCGGGGTGTGGTGAGCGCCAATTCCATTTACAAGAATCAAAATGAAATTGTGGAAAAAATATAGAAATTTTCTTGACAAACAGGTTTCTTTGTATTACTGTATTAAACAAATAATACAAAGAGCTTTTTTGTAAAAGGCTGATGAAAAGTGAGGGAGAGAAAGTTATGCTTGAAATTCAAAATCTAACCAAACGCTACGGCAAAAATCTGGCTGTAGACCATGTCAACTTCATTGTTCCCGACGGACAGGTGGGAATCCTCTTAGGTCCCAACGGAGCCGGAAAATCCACCATTATCAAAAGTATTGCCGGCCTTTTGCGCTTCGAGGGAGGCGTTGGCATCCAGCGCATGGATTCCCGCAGTATGGAGGCCAAGCGAATTTTCGCTTATGTGCCGGAGATTCCGGCCATGTTTGAGGCCCTCACCGTCCGGGAGCATATTGAATACATCCGCCGTGCCTACAATTCCACCGTCACAGATGAGGAGGTGGAGCAGCTGTTGACTCGCTTTGAGCTTGACGATAAGCAGAACAAGCTGGGCAATGAGCTGTCCAAGGGGATGATGCAGAAGGTAAGCCTTTGCTGCGCCCTAGCCATTAAGCCCAAGGTTATCCTGTTGGATGAGCCCATGGTAGGCTTGGACCCGGCGGCCATCAAGGAATTAAAGCAGGTGGTCCTGGAATTGAAAGCCGCAGGAGTCACCGTTTTAATCAGCACCCACATGCTGGAGATGGTTAAGGATCTTTGGGATGTGATGTTTGTCATGGAGAAAGGAAAAATTATCGGGGAATATACCCGTGCCGACGCCAAGGACCAGGATATTGAGGAGCTGTTCTTTGCGATTACAGGCGATAAGGAGCATGACAGAACAGGTGGTGAAGAGCGATGAAAAGCTTCCTGTATCTATATAAAACCATCCTGAAAAATAGAATTATAAAGGCCTTAAAAAAGCCGGTAACCTATATATTCCTGGTATTTATAATCGCATACCTGGTACTGGTGGTGGGCAGCCTGGGCAGCTTGGTGACCACCTTCCATGTGGACAATGCGGAAAATCTGGCTGTGATTTTGTCCATTCTGATATTTTTCCTGCTGCCGGCCAATTTTATCAGCTATTCCAGACGCAAGGGCCTGCTGTTTAAGCCCTCGGACGTGCACTTTATTTTTCCGGCCCCGGTGAATCCCAAGCAGGTGCTGCTCTTTGCCGGAATGAAGAATCTGGCCATCAACGTCATCCTGGCTCTGATTGTGTCTGTTATGGGAATGATATATTTCCACACAGGAATTGTGCAGATATTGATTTATGCAATCTTCTATCTGGTACTTGAAAATATTCTGGAGGGCAGTATGATGGTCCTCTGCTATGGCAACGAAAAGCTGCAGGCCGGATTTTTCAAGGCTCTGACGGTGGTTTGCTATGCCCTGATGGCAGTTTTCGTGGTGGTAGCGGGCTACATGATGATGAGGAATACACCGTCCTTTACGGTGCTGAAGGAATATCTGTCTCTGCCCATTATCCAGGTCATTCCCATTATCGGCTGGAACATTGCTGTGATACGGCTAATCTTTGTGGGGCCCACCCTTTTGAATGTCATTTGTGCCCTGCTGTTTGTGGTCTCCACCCTCATCCTTTTCGTATTGGCTTACCGGGCAAAATGTGTGGGAGAATATTTTGAGGATGCCGCGAAATTTGCCGACGACTACCAGGAGATGAAGCTCAACAAGCAAAAAGGCATTGTCACCCTTTCCATGGGCAAAAAGAAAAAGTTCAGGGAAGCACAGGTAGAGTACAAGGGAGCCTGTGCCAAGGCCATCTATTACCGGCAGCTTCTGGAATACAAAAAGTCCAGATTCTTTATCTTTGGCTTTAACACCCTGGTAAGCCTGCTGGTGGGAATCGGAATCGCGGCGATGGCTTATTTTACAAATCTGGGAGCGGAAGCCGGCACAAACAAAATTTTCATTATTCCCGGTGTCATGGCCTACATCGTGTTCATTTTCAGCGGCTATGCCACCAAATGGTCCAAGGAGCTGGAGAATCCCTATACCTTCCTGATTCCTGATTCAAGCTTTAAGAAAATGTGGTACGCCACCAAAATTGAACATATCAGAGCCATCATAGACGGAATCCTTATGGCGGTTCCGGGAGCCATTGTACTGGGCTTATCCCCCATTCTGGCAGCCTTGTTCGTCCTTCTCTATGTCTGCCTGATGGCCAACAAGCTATACTATTTTATGCTTGCGGATTTAATCATTGGTCAGACCCTGGGCACGGTAGGGCGCAGCGTTGTGAAGGTATTCCTACAGGGAATCGTCATCGGAATTGCGGTAATGGCCGCGGTGATTGGCGGGATGCTTCTTGGGATTGAGGCCGGCTTTGCCACTATGATATTGGTTACCCTGGTTCTGACCTTCCTGGGAGCTCTGATAGCGGCAACCTCCTTCAGTAAGATGGAAGTGGTGGAGTAGAAGTATAATTTTGAAAGGAAGAAAGGGTTATGGAAAAGCCAGCGGATAATAAAATTGAGAAAGAAAACGTAATAATGTCTTCCATGAGAGGGATCCATATGGTTCCCATGGATACCATCGGAGGCTTTGAGGTGCGTCCCGGAATATATGAAATGAATGGCGCCACTGCAATTCCCTGTGGGGTTAATTTTACGGTATATTCCAATGGAGCGACTTCCTGTGAGCTTCTTTTATTCAGGAAGTTGGAGGAGGAACCCTTTGCAGTTTTAAAATTCCCTGATAATTATAGAATCGGGAAGGTTTATTCCATGATTGTTTTCGGTATTCATATTGAGGATTTTGAATATGCGTACAGGATGGACGGGCCCTATGAACCACGTAAAGGCCTCTTGTTTGATAAAAACAACTATTTATTGGATATTTATGCCAAGGCGGTTACCGGACAGCGCATCTGGGGCGTGAAAAAAGATGATAAAATCTGCTATAAAGCCAGAGTTGTAAAAGATGATTTTGACTGGGGGAAAAGTAAAAATCCCTTGATTCCAATGGAGGACCTTATTATATACGAAATGCATGTCCGGGGTTTTTCCAGACATGAATCCTCCGGGGTGAAGTATCCCGGAACCTTTGAAGGACTCAGAGAAAAAATCCATTATTTAAAAGAACTGGGTGTAAATGCAGTGGAGCTTATGCCGGTGTTCGAATTTGATGAGATGATGGATTACAGAGAAGTGGATGGAAAACCCCTTTTGAATTATTGGGGCTATAATACGGTAAGCTTTTTTGCGCCAAATACAAGTTATACTGCCAATGTAGAATATAACCATGAGGGAACAGAGCTAAAGAAGCTGATTAAGGAATTGAATGATAATGGAATAGAATGCTTTCTGGATGTGGTATTTAATCATACCGCCGAAGGAAATGAAATTGGCCCTTCTTTTTCCTTTAAGGGCTTTGATAATAATATTTACTATATGCTTACGCCGGATGGTTATTATTATAATTTCAGCGGCTGCGGAAATACGCTTAATTGCAACCATCCGATTGTACAGCAAATGATTATCGAGTGTCTGCGCTATTGGACAACGGCATATCATGTAGACGGTTTTCGGTTTGATTTGGCAACCATTTTAGGGCGCAATGAGGACGGTTCGCCCATGAATAATCCTCCGCTTTTAAAGAGCCTTGCCTTTGACCCTATTTTGGGAAATGTAAAATTAATTGCAGAAGCATGGGATGCCGGAGGCCTGTATCAGGTAGGAAACTTTCCGGCATGGCATCGCTGGGCAGAATGGAACGGAAAATATCGGGATGATTTGCGCAACTTTTTAAAAGGAGATTATGGATTAGGTGGTGTTGCCGCAAACAGAATAACCGGCTCGAAGGATATTTATAATCCGGAAAACAGAGGAAATAATGCTTCGGTAAATTTTATCACGTGTCATGATGGGTTTACACTTTGGGACATGTATTCTTATAACAGCAAGCATAACGAAGCAAACGGCTGGGATAATACAGACGGAAGCAATGACAACAGAAGCTGGAACTGCGGAATAGAAGGAGAGACAGATGACAGAGAGGTGCTTAAGCTTCGTAACCGTCTGGTAAAAAATGCAGCGGCTGTCCTTATGATGAGCAGAGGAACGCCGATGTTTCTTGCGGGAGACGAGTTCTGTAATACCCAGTTTGGCAACAATAATGCTTACTGTCAGGATAATGAGATTTCATGGCTGGATTGGAACAGATTACAGAAGCATGAAGATGTGTTTCAATTTTTTAAATATATGATACAGTTTCGAAAGGAACATGACATTATCCGAAAGTTTTCCGGCAGCTGTTCTCTGGGATTTCCTGAAATACAGGTGATGGAGCCAAGGGATGATTGTAAGGTTCTAAGGGTCATTTATGCGGGAAGAAACAGGGAAAATACAGGAGATGATATTATTTGTCTGGCTGTCAATGTATTTTGGGAGGAGCAGGAATTCACCCTTCCGGTTCTGGGGCTAGGGTTAAATTGGTATGTGATGGCCGATACAGGGATGAGGTACATAGAAAATACGATTCCAAAGCCGGGAAAAGAACCTCTGGTTTTGGACGGGCGCATTCAGATGATACCAAGGTCTGTATGTGTTTTTAAAGTAAAGTGAAAGGAAAGGCTCAACAGAACAAAATCCCCTATTGTATTTTTTGGCAAAATATGATTAAATATGAGTAAGTATGTGAAATACATAACAATGTCTTGGCATTGCAAAAACATAGGTTGAAAGGAGACTTAACATGATTTATTCCCATGAAGTTGAAACAATGTGTCCGGTAGCCCAGGGTGTTAACCACGGCTGTGCTCCCATCCCCCAGGAAGGAAAATGGACCAAGGTAAAAGAAGTAAAGGACATCAACGGCTTAACCCACGGCGTAGGCTGGTGTGCACCTCAGCAGGGGGCCTGTAAGCTGACCCTGAATGTGAAGGACGGTGTGATTCAGGAAGCCTTGGTTGAGACCATCGGCTGCTCCGGCATGACCCACTCCGCAGCCATGGCAGTAGAGATTCTTCCCGGCAGAACCCTTCTGGAAGCCATGAACACCGACCTTGTTTGCGACGCGATTAATACCGCTATGCGTGAGCTGGCACTGCAGATTATCTATGGCAGAAGCCAGAGTGCATTCTCCGAGGATGGACTTCCCGTGGGAGCAGGCCTTGAGGATTTGGGCAAGGGCCTTCGTTCTCAGGTGGGAACCATGTACGGTACCCTGAAAAAAGGACCTCGTTATCTGGAAATGGCAGAAGGTTATGTCACCGGCATTGCACTGGATGCAGACGATGAAATCATCGGCTACCAGTTTGTAAGCCTTGGCAAGATGACCGACTTCATCAAAAAAGGCGATGACCCCAACACTGCATGGGAGAAGGCAAAGGGCCAGTACGGCCGCGTAGAGGACGCAGTGAAGATTATCGACCCGAGAGCAGAATAAGGAGGAAAAAGAAATGGCATTGTTTGAATCTTATGAAAGAAGAATTGACAAGATCAATTCCGTTTTAAATAGCTATGGAATTGCTTCTATTGAAGAGGCAGAGAAAATCACCAAGGACGCCGGACTTAACGTGTACGACATGATCAAAGGCATTCAGC
>CAPNGW010000090.1 GCA_948665105.1 uncultured Lachnospiraceae bacterium | reverse complement strand
CTGATTACCGCCATTTCCCTGGCTGTGGCGGCAGTGCCGGAAGGGCTTCCGGCGGTGGTGACCATCTGTCTGGCCCTGAGTGTCACCCGTATGGTAAAGGTAAATGCCATAATTAGAAGGCTCCCCTCGGTGGAGACTCTTGGGGCGGTGAGTGTGGTCTGCTCCGACAAGACCGGAACTCTGACCCAGAATAAAATGACCGTCACCACATTCTTTATGAACGGACAGCTTAAGGGGGCAGGCCAGCTGCATCCCGAGCTGCACCAGGAGCTGATAAGGGGAATGGTCCTCTGTAACGATGGGTTGCTGACCTATGACAGCAGAATCGGGGATCCCACGGAGCTTGCTCTTCTTGACATGGCAGATGCCTGCGGCTTTCAGCGGGAAATTTCCGGGCGGCAGTTTTTAAGAATGAAGGAAATCCCCTTTGATTCCGAAAGAAAAATGATGTCCACCTTCCACAAAGGTGAAAAAGGATGCGTTACATATACCAAAGGCGCGCCGGACGAAATCATTCGACGCTGCAGCAGCATTTTAAAGGATGGGAAAAGTATTCCCCTTACGGCTCTTCACCGGGAGGCCATACGGGAAGCGCAGCTCTCCATGTCAGAAAAGGCCTTAAGGACCCTGGCTCTGGCCCGCCGGGAAGGGGGAAGCAGACCGGTGGAGGAGCAGATGACCTTTGTGGGGATGGTGGGGATGAAGGACCCGGCCCGCCCTGAAGCCGCGGAGGCAGTTTTAAAATTCCATAACGCAGGGGTTGCCACGGTGATGATTACCGGGGACCATGTGAACACCGCCTTTGCCATTGCATTGTGAGCCATTCCAGTCAGTGTATGACCGGAGAGGAACTCAATCGTCTGTCCAAGGAGGAGTTTAAAAGACGCCTTGAGAACACACGGGTCTTTGCCCGGGTATCGCCGGAGCATAAGGTGAAGATTGTAAAGGGCTTTAAGGAACAGGGGCATATCGTGGCCATGACAGGGGACGGGGTGAATGACGCCCCTTCCTTAAAAGCTGCAGATGTGGGCATTGCCATGGGTATGACCGGCACCGACGTAGCCAAGCAGGCTTCCCACATGATTCTGGCGGATGATAATTTTGCCACCATTGAGAAAGCCATGGAGGAGGGGAGGGGTGTATATGAAAATATCAAGAAATCTGTGATTTTCCTTCTTTCTTCCAACCTGGGGGAAATTATGACCATGTTTACTGCAGTGCTTTTGGGGCTGGCTTCCCCGCTGAAATCCAGCCATATTCTGTGGATTAACCTCATTACCGACTCTCTCCCGGCCCTGGCTCTGGGGATGGATAAAAATAACGGGGATGCCCTGATGAGGCAGCCACCCAGGGGAATCAAGGAAAGCCTTTTTGTCGGAGGGGGTCTGGCCTGCACCTGCTTTTACGGGATTCTCATTGCCTCCATCAGCCTGATAGCCTTTTTGCTGGTTCCCTATGAACTGTTAAAGGCGCAGGGAGCGGAGGTTACCCTTGCCCATATTTCCCTTCTGCTTACGGATAAGACCCTCTTGATGCGGGCCCAGACCTATGCCTTTACAGTACTTGGCATTTCCCAGCTCTTTCATGCAGTGGGCATGCGCAATATCCGCCGCTCGGTATTTCGTGTGAACCATCTGGAGAACAAGTGGATGATAGCAGCATGCATCATCGGCTTCTTCCTGCAATTTGCGGTGACTGCCAACCCCTTCTTAATCGGTGCCTTCGGAACCGTGCAGCTTCAGATGGGAGAATGGATGCGTCTCATTTTGCTGGCTTCCTTTCCCATGCTGGCCCATGAAATCATGGCATTCCTGTACCGGAACTCTTAAAATAAGTGAATAAGGTCATTGAAATAGCAGATACTATCTGAAAAAGATAAGTGAGGTATATGTGATGATTATTGATTACGGAGAAGAGCTTCCCATCGGTTTTGGCTTAAGTCTGGCCATGAACGAATCTGCCATGGAGCAGTTTTCCAAAATGACAGAACAGCAAAAAATGTCTGTGGTGCAAAGAAGCAAGGAGGTGGGCTCCCGCCGGGAAATGGAGAGCCTGGTGTCGGAGGTGGCCAAGGGTCAGTGGAGCTTATAAAGAATCATGGCCTTCTTTAAAAAAAATTAATAAAAAAAATATGTCGAAGAGATTGATTATTTTGTCGAGAAGGCTTATGATATAAAGAAGCATAAATCATGGAATGGATAAAACAATGGAGTGGATAGAACAATGAGAAATCGAAGGAAACGAAGAAAGATTCAGAATGCGTTGCTTTCTGTTGGCGCATTGATGATTGTTGTGGCCATAATCGCAGGCACCAAACTTGTTCTGGAGAAGCAGGGGTACATGGATAAGGAGAGCGAAGCGGTGACGGCCAACACGGACCCTGTGAATGCAGGGAGGGAGAATCTGGGCCAGGAGGAGCTTGTGCTTGCACAGGAACAAATACTGGAGCAGCAGAAGCAGCAACAGAAGCAGGAGCTTTTGACCCAGGCAGATTATCTGGCAACCACCTATGACTACGATGCAGCCATTGAATTATTAAAGACCATAGATGGCTATGACACGGACACGGAGGTACAGGAGAAAATAAGCGGTTACGAGGCTACCAAGGCTTCCTGTGTACCAGTCAATATCGATGAGGTCACCCATATTTTCTATCATTCTCTGGTTGTGGATCCCCACCGGGCCTTTGACGATACCAGCGACCCTCAGACTGCGGGCAACAGCCAGTGGATGACCACCGTCAGCGAGTTTGAGAGGATTACCCAGGAGATGTATGACCGGGGTTATGTTATGGTGAGCCTTCACGACCTGGTGGAGGAGTCCACCGACGAGAACGGCAATACCGTATATAAGCCAGGGACCATTTTGCTGCCTCCGGGAAAGAAAGCCTTCGTGCTGTCGCTGGATGATTTGTGTTATTATCACAGCTACGACAATTACGGATATGCGGCCAAGCTGATTCTGGATGAGAACGGAAGAGTGACCAATGAGTACATACAGGAAGACGGAACCACCGTGGTGGGAGATTATGATGTGGTTCCCCTTATGGACAAATTCATAGAGGAGCATCCGGATGCTTCCTACCGCGGAGCCAAGGGCATTGTGGCCCTGACCGGCTACAATGGGATTTTGGGCTACCGCACGGACATCAGTTATGCGGACCCGGCACAGTATGATGACTTAAGATATGATAAGAAAAATTGGCTGAAAGAGCATCCTGAATTCAGCCTGGAGGAAGAGCGGGCGGAGGCAAAGAAGATTGCCGATGCCATGAAAGCCAATGGTTGGGAATTTGCAAGCCATACCTGGGGACACCGGAAGGTGGGAAGTATCAGCTATGAGGAGTTGGTAGAGGATACCACAAAATGGCGGGAGAACGTTGAGCCTATCGTAGGCCCTACAGATGCAATAATCTTTGCCCACGGTGAGGATTTGGGTCCCTGGGGGAATTATGATGAATCCAATTCCAAGTACCAGTATCTTCGGGAACAGGGATATACACTTTTCTGTAATGTGGATTCCAACCAGTACAGAACCTGGTTCGGCGAGGATTATATGCGCCAGGGCCGGCGGAATCTGGACGGATACCGGATTTACTATAACGCTATCGGCGATCAGGACAACGTGTCAGATTTGTTTGACGCAAAGGCGGTGTTAGACCCGGAGAGGCCCCCTGTGCCGCCGCTGGGATAATCGGAGAATTAATTTGCATGAAAAAGAATTCTGCTGTGCAGAATTCTTTTTTATTCAAAGCTGCCTTCTGTGATTGCTTTGATGGAGGAGGCGTATTCGGTGGGCGTCATTCCGGTGATTTTTTTGAACTGCTTGGAAAAGTAGTGGATAGAAGTATAGCCAAGGGACTCGGCTATCTGGGTGAAATTCATATGCCTTGTCCGGATGAGCTCCTTCGAAGCGTTAATCTTAAGAGTGGTGAAATATTCTATGATGCCCAAATTGCAGTGCTCCTTAAAGATTCTCTGGAGCTGGGCGCGTCCCACCAGATTGTCCCGGCAAATCTGCTCGATGCAGATTTGCCGGTTTATATTTTCTTCCATGTAGTCCGCGACCCGCCGGAAAATCTCTGCATCCTCCTTGCTCTTTACGAAGTTGAAGGATACCTGCTTCATGAGTCCTTTATTCAGCGTGGGAGGACTTTGATACCGCCTGTGAAGATGAATGAGAAAATACTCCAGGTGGAGGCGCACCAACTGTTCCGCACCGAATGGGCGGGATTCTTTCAGTGGCATATTTTGAAGGTAGGGGTCGTCAAGGCGGCAGTCAAACAGCTGTCTTGCTTCTATGATAATATTGGCCAGGAGATTGTGCTCTAATTCGTCTATCTTTAGCATTTTCCTCAAAAAGAACTGCATGGCCTTGCTTTCACAGTGAAACGAAATGACCACAAGGTTGGGTGCTATTCCGCCCATAGCTTTTACATTGTGGAATTCATTGGGACAGTGGAACATAATTTCGTTTTTCTTCAGAGTGTAAAATTCTGTTCCGGCAGTTACGCCAACCTCCCCTTTGTCTACACAGATAAATTCCCAGAAATCATGGGATTCTCCCTCAAAAGAAAAGTCGTTCATATATTCGAAATAGTGGATGGTGTATATCTTATTGATGGAAATCACAGTTTCCTGTTCAATGCCTTTGTATCCCATGAGTTTTCTCATTTTTCCTTTCATTTAAAAATGAAATTTGTGTAACTTCACTAATAGTATACATCATTTCCGGCATAAAAGCAAAAGGAAAATGCAGATAGTACCAATTAACATGCTGATATGACAAAGATTTTTGTGTACTATTGAGATATAATTAGAAATACAAATAATCATAATGTTAAATTATGGACAACAGGAGGTAAAACAGTATGAAAAAGAAGATTTTAAGCATGCTTCTGGCAACAGTGATGGTTGCGGCTCTTGCAGTGGGCTGTGGCAACAAGGAAACCGGAGGCAGCAACGAAGGTGGAGGCGCCAGCAATGAAGATGCGGGCGGTGCCGGCAACGAAGATGAAGGCGGTTCTCAGGCCGGTGCCACAGTGGATTTGGACATCATCATCTCCCAGTATGGTAACTACACCCAGGATTGGTGGAAAGAGTTTGAGCAGACCTTTGAGGAAGCAAACAAGGATATCAATCTTAATATTGAAATTGTTTCTTGGAATGATATCTACAGTGTTGTAAACACGAGGATTTCCAGCAATGCCCAGCCGGACATCTTAAATATCAGCGGTTTTGCTGATTATGTGTTGGATGATTTGCTGATGCCGGCAGAGGAGTATGTATCGGATGCCCTTAAGAGTAATTTCATCCCAAGCTTCTGGGAGTCCAATGAGATGGACGGAACAGTTTGGGCCCTTCCCATTCTCGCATCCTGCCGTTCCCTTTTCTGCAACATGGATTTGTTAAACGAAGCAGGTATTGAGAATCCGCCCACAACATGGGATGAAGTGCTTGCAGCCTGCCAGGCGGTAAAGGACAAATTTGGCAGTGACATTGTTCCCTGGGGCCTTGATATTTCCACAGACGAAGGACAGGCGGCATTCTCTTATTACACATGGAACTTTGGCGGCGGATTTGTGGATGACAACGGCGACTGGGCTCTGAACAGCGAAGCGAATGTGAAGGCAGTTGAGTACATTAAGACTCTCATCGATTCTGGATATTGTAATTCAGCGCCTTTCACCGATACACGGTATCCCCTTCAGGATGCTTTCAGCGCAGGTAGCCTTGCTATGATGATTGGGCCCATGAACATGGTTGCCGCTGATTCTGAGGTGAACTATGTGGCTGCCGAGCTTCCGGGTGAGAAGACAGCTTTGGGAGTTTGTGACCAGCTTATGGTATTCAAGGATGAGGAAGCTGATGCTGCCCGTACAGAAGCCATTACAAAGTTCTTTGACGCCTTCTACGAGTGTGAGACATACTCTGATTACATGGTATACGAAGGATTCCTTCCGGCTACCCTGGACGCTTCCGATAATCTGGCGGCCAATGCTGAGAAGTATACGGTTGGTGGATCTGACGCCACAGGAAGCAGCGAATACTTCGCCACATTCTGTGCAGTGCTTCCAAACTGCAATTTCTATCCCATGCAGAAGCCTGAGTGGATGGATGTAAGAAACGGCGTTATTGATGTTGAGCAGAACGTATGCCAGGGAACTATGGGTGCTCAGGAGGCTCTTGATCAGCTTCAGGAATCTGTTACAAAATAGTTTAAGGATATTTGCATTTTCGAGGGGCCGAATTGCTTCGGCCCTCGATTTTTATAAATTATTTTGTGAGACAGTAGTCTCTCAGATTATCTAAGGAGGCATGGTAATGAAGAAAAAGACGTTGGCAATCCGGCCATATGTCTGGTTGCTGCCCAGTGTAATACTTATGGTAAGCATGATTTTGATACCGATTATTTCGGTGTTCAAGATTTCATTTTCTGAGGTCGGACGAAGCGGCCATATAAGGGGATTGAACGGTATCGAGAACTATCTGGATATCTTTAAGGATCGGGTATTCTGGCATACACTGCAGAATACGTTTGTCTGGACCATAGTGGTCGTTGGAGTGTCCACGGTAATTGGATTTATTCTGGCAATGGTTTTAAACCAGAGGTTTCATGGGCGTAAATTCGTGCGTGCAGTTGTCATTTTCCCGTGGGCCACAGCCCTTGTAATTCAGTCAGTTATCTGGAAATATATTATTAACGCTGACTATGGTTCACTGAATGTTTTTTTGAGAAAGATCGGACTGATTGATGGTTTTATAAACTGGACAAAAACGGCAGGCTCCATGTTTGGGTGGGAATGCTGGATTGGTATTTTTGTCACATTTCCATTTGTTACATTTTGCGTGCTGTCGGGACTGCAGAGCATCGATACCGCATTATATGAATCCTCTGCCATTGACGGTGCAAGCTTCTGGCAAAGGCTTTTTAAGATTACACTGCCTCTGGTATCCCCCAGCTTGACAGTTTCAACAGTCTTGAATATTATTTATGTATTTAACTCTTTTCCCATTGTCTGGACCATTTCAAAGGGAGCTCCGGCTGATCAGACCCATACTCTGGTTACGTACTTGTATCAGCTGTCCTTTACAGATGGCAAAGGCGGTCATGCCGCGGCTGTGTCCGTGATTGGCTTCGTGATTTTGGCGCTGTGTGCCAGCATTTACATGATTATATCACTTCGCAGGGAGGAGAGTTAAATGATATTAAAAAGAAAACCATGGCAGACAATTCTGTTGTATGTGTTTGTTGTCATTCTTTGCATTGTCGTCCTGTATCCTTATTTTGTTATGTGCATCACAGCCCTGAAGGATAATAAGGAGATGTATGCAATTGACCATATTATGCCAAATACATGGCGGTTATCTAACTTTGCGGATATCTGGAGTGCGGCTCCAATTTTTAAATACCTGCTCAATTCTATTATAATTGCGGGCGGTGCCACCCTGCTTGCCATTTTGTGCGGGATTCCGGCGGCATATGCCCTGGCCCGTATGAAATTTAAAGGGAAAGGCATTTTCATGGGAGCCGTAATTGTAAGCCAGATGTTCTCCCCGGTGGTGCTCCTGGTGGGTATTTACAGGATGATGGTCAGCATTAACCTGAATAATACGATTTTGGGACTTATTCTTTTGAACGCGGCCTTTAACCAGGCATTTGCAATCTGGCTGCTGCGGGGTACCTTTATGGGGATTTCTCCGGAAATGGAACAGGCCGCCAGAATCGACGGATGCGGGACAGTGAAGGCGCTGGTAAAGATATTGCTTCCCATGGCGGCGCCAGGTATTATCACCACGCTGATTTTTGTATTTATCAATGCCTGGAATGAGTACACAATCGCCCTCACGCTGATTTCTACAGATGCATTCAAACCAATCACGGTTGGCATTAATGTGTTCTATGGATTCAACTTTATTCAGTGGCAGTATCTGTTTGCCACATCGCTGTTCGCCATCATTCCTGTTGTTATTCTGTTTTTGATGATTGAAAAGCATCTGGTTGCAGGATTAACATCCGGAGGTGTAAAAGGTTAGGAAGTAGTAAGGATTTTTATTACCCTTTGTCCATTGAAGGTACGAGAGGCGCTTATTTTCGAGGAGGAAAATAGGCGCCTTTATTTTTTTGCAGAAAAGATTATCCAATATAACAAAAAAAATCTCCGCTTAGACTCACAGAAGAATATTAAAAACAGTTTTGGTAAAAACTATGGTACGAGAAATTTTTGGAAAGGAAGAAACGGATGGCACAGTTGGGAACGCAGAGCATTCAGTTTGACCAGGCGCCGTATATACTTGCTTCGGCCAGTATTGCAGGCAAGAAAGAGGGAGAGGGTCCCTTGGGGAAGCTGTTTGATGTGGTGGGGGAGGATGATAAGTTTGGGGAGAATACCTGGGAGGAAGCGGAGAGCGCCCTCCAGAAGGAGGCCTGTACCTTGGCCATGGGGAAGGCGGGAATTCCCAAAGGGGATATCCGGTATATTTTCGGCGGAGATTTGCTGGGACAGTCCATTGCCACCACCTTTGGCCTGATGGAGCTTCAAATCCCGCTGTTTGGACTGTACGGCGCCTGCTCTACCTGCGGGGAATCGTTGAGCCTT
>CAPNGW010000089.1 GCA_948665105.1 uncultured Lachnospiraceae bacterium | reverse complement strand
ATTGCCATCCGTCCCGGAAAGGTGCGAACCTTAAAGCTCACCTACAAGCTCTTTGGCTTATCCGGAATGCTGGCCTCCAAGAATTTTAAGCGAAACCGGAAAAAGTACCGGGCTACGGTGCTCTCCCTCTTTGTAAGTGTGGTACTGTTTATCTCCGCCAGCAGCTTTTGTTCTTACCTGACCAAGGCAGCAGGGGACATTGTCTCCGACTCCGGGTGCGACATTGCCTATCGCTACTACCCGGACGAGTACACAGCCCTCTCCCCGGATGAAATCTTAAAATCCTTATCCGAGGCAGCCCATGTGACCCAGGCAGCCTGGAAGCAGGACCAGCAGCTTCCGGTGTACTTTGATGAGAAGGACATCAGCCGGGAATATCTGGATTTCTGGGCCGAGGCAGGGTCCGAAGGCCTCCACAGAAATTCAGAAGGGGAGTTGGCAGTCTATACCCAGTTTTACTTCATAGATGACGCTGCCTATGCCGACTACCTGAAAGCCGTAGGCCTGTCCCCGGCGGAATATATGGATTCGGAGCATCCTGTTGCTGTGGCTTCCGACTTTTTCCGGTCTTACCAGAGCGACACGGGAAAATATGTTACCTTCCATCTGTTTTCCAATACTCCGGCGACAGGTACATCTATCACTCCCGAAGCGCCTGAGGGTTATAGCTTCAATGCCTGGTATGAGGATGAGTATGGTAATTATGTGTTCCGCTATTATAAGGAAACCAATGGAGAATTTGAATATGTTGAACAGACCGAGTCCTTGTGTAAGACCACAACCGTCTCCATCGGAGCCATTGCCCATGAGCTTCCCTTCTTCCTGGGTGCCACAGAATTTAACGGGCTTGTGCTGTTGTATCCAGCCAGCGCCAAGGATGCAGTTCTGGGGCCCGAACTGGCTGCTCACATGAATGAATCCTACGGCACCAGCTTCCTGTTTACCGCCGATGACCATAAGGCCGCTGCTGCTGAAATTTCTGAAGCGTTAAAGGGGATGGGATTAAATCCCAGTTATGTCTCCGACTATGCGGAAAGCGCCGCCCAGCAGAGGACTTTTCTTGTGATTATCACAGTATTTTCCTACGGCTTTATTATCCTGATTTCGCTGATTGCCATGGCAAATGTGTTCAATACCATTTCCACCAACATTCAGCTTCGGAAGCGGGAGTTTGCCATGTTAAAGTCCACAGGTATGACGCCAAAGGGCTTTCGGGTAATGATGTACTATGAATGCCTGCTATATGGGGCAAAGGGACTGCTGTACGGGCTTCCCGTGTCCGTGGCCATTACCTGGTGGATTTATAAGAGCGTGGCCTACGGCTGGGATACCAGCTTCTATATTCCCTGGTACAGTCTGGTGATTGCCATTGCAAGTGTATTTCTGGTGGTGGGCAGTACCATGATGTATTCCATGCAGAAGATTAAGAAGGACAATGTGGTGGATGCGCTGAAGAATGATAATGCGTAGGGTGTTATGTGAAAGAGGGGCTTTTTGGCCAACATCATTTAGATAGGGAGCAACATAAAGAGCAGGGTACATAGAAGTATGTACCCTGCTCTTTATTGCACCGTCTGGCGGCAGAACTCAGATATACATATTTTTAATGTTCCTCTCTGTAATTGTAATCTCAATATTACCAATTATTAATTTGCTCACTTAATATTCACTTTGCTCCCCCGAAAATTATCTTGTTTGCTGAACATAACCGCCCCATGCAACTGATTTGCTATATTTGCATCTCCATCAAAATAATCGTAAACTGCCCGTTTTGGATACACTGTCCCATTTACCTTATATTCAATTTTAGAAATTGCTTGGCGTATACCGTATTGTAACGATATGAACTTCTTTCTTTTTCTTCATCAAACGATAGATAATGCAATAATTTTTGACAAATAACTGACGGTAATTTCCGTCTTTATAAGCACCGACGTGACGAATTGCGCCGCGTTCCGGTAACTGCTCAAGACTGAAAATCGCTTCTTCCAGTTCATTAACCATATCTTATCCAAAGTGTTTCCTCCGTAAAGAGGAAAGAACTTCCCTGGCATTCAGTAAAACGCCGTCAGCGGCGTATTCCTGTTCAGCTTCGCTGATTGCTGCGTCTGTCCTCGCTGTTTCCATCATTTCCTCGTATGTTTCAATGCTCATAACTACTAAATCGCCGTAGCCATTCTTTGTAATAAAAAGCGGCTCGCGCCTTGCATGGCAAAGCTCGGAAATTTCGGTAGTATTTCTAAGGTCTGTAATCGGTCTAATCTGCGGCATGTTATGTGCCTCCTTTCTTGTACGTTATTATAACAGAATTATGTACAAAACGCAACGCGGTTATACAAAATACTGACATATCAAATAGCATCTGGTTACTGTTCACTACATGACCAGTAACCTTCGCAAATCCATCTTAAATTCGCTTCGCGAATGGGATTTGCTCACTCCTGAATCACTTTCTTACGGACTTTGCAGCGAATGCAAAGTCCTGTGTGAACAGTAACAGCATCTGTTCTTTCTCCGCCAAGTTGCACGAAAAATCCACGCCCGCGTGCGATATAGCTAGGGATTGTGGCATACACAATCCGATGCTCACTATCCCTATGGACAATGCTGCAAGGTTATTTTTCTGTTCAAATCTTTTCCTCCATACCTGTCTTTACCTACCGAAAAGAAATACTATATTCTGCCATCTTCTTAAACTCTGGGTATAATTTTTTCTTCTGGTTTTGGTCAGAATTTTCTCCTTATCTGGCTTCAATTATAGTGAATTTAACTGCATAACTAACCTAAAATGAAATTTTAAATTCTACTTCTCCAATAGGCATAGCGGTCTAAAAAATATCCGTATGAATTTTGGTTGCTTTCGTCTGCTCATAGGCAGAATCCGGCAAACAGTTAATACCATCTGCCAGTCTGGCTTCACCAAGTGCGCTTCAATATGGGGTGTTGGAATCAGGATATTCATTTTTGATCACCTTCTGCCTTTCGTTCACTGCTTTTTTATGATACAATGCTAACTGTTACTGGATTCTACCAAGCGGCAGCTGGGCCCTTCCAGCCAGCCGTATATTCACATCCAACTGTCAGAGGGGAGGCGTTGCATTTGGAAGAAACGAATCCGTATTATCTCAGACTACATAGCTGGCTTGCCGGTGTTCCGGCATCCGAAATCCACAAGCTGGTAATAAGACAATTTGAAGCCGGCGAAATGCTTATTTACAAAGGCCATGTTTTTGAGCATATTTTTATTGTTTTAGATGGCATATGCAATGTACTGAATCAGCTTGACAATGGCACGGAAATTATTACCTTAAAGCTCTCCTGCGGGGATTTGGTCGGCGTCTCTGAAAACGTTTTGAACAGCACCCGGAATATTGCTTCCATTCTGTAAAGATTATATCGAAAGAGAAAAAGAATAAATACGGCATTTGGCGGAAAGTTTTTTTCTTTCCGCCAAAAATTTCGTCGCATTTTTAGTTGTTTTGCACAAAAAGCAGAACCTCCGCTCTCCCCTATTCCCCAGCTTCCTTCAGCATATAATACAGCGAAGTAACTCCTGCCCCCGTGGCGCCCTTGCTGTCATAGGCATACAACGGTGTATCAATCCAGGCCGTCCCTGCAATGTCCAGATGAATCCAGGGCAGGTTTTCCGCAAAATACCGGATAAACAGCCCCGCCGTGATGATGCCACAGCAGTCCCCACCAATATTTTTCAAATCTGCCACCACACTTTCCAGCATCTTCTCATGCTCCTTCCCAAAGGGAAAGCGCAGATACTGCTCCCCGGAATTGGCAAGCGCCTGCTGAAATACGCCGTAAAATGCATCATCATCCGACATACTCCCTGCAACAGTGTACCCCAGTGCCTGCCATACTGCCCCGGTCAGCGTGGCGATATCCAAAACCTTCGTCACCTTCTCCTGGCGTATGGCATAGGACATGGCATCCGCCAGTATCAGCCGCCCCTCCGCGTCGGTATTGAGAATTTCCACCGTTTTCCCGCTGTAGCTGGTAATCACGTCCCCGGGCAGATGGGAGGAGGGTGAAATCCGATTCTCACATAGAGGAAGAACCGCTGTGATATTCACCTTAAGGCACTCTGAAGCTGCAGCATGAAGGGCTCCCACCACCGCAGCCGCTCCGGCCATATCCCCCTTAATGCCTGTCATGGATTTGGCGCCTTTTAAGCAGTAGCCGCCGGTATCGCAGGTAACGCCCTTGCCAATAAGTCCATAATTCTCGGAAGAAGCAGGATTGCCCCGATAACGGAGCACCATAAGGCAGGGCGGAAATTCACTACTTCCGCCGATTCCATAAAGGCCCTGCAATCCCATCATCTTAAGCTGCCCATAGACAATGGTTTCCGTCTCAACCTCAACGTCCTTTAAATACTGCTCAATGGCACGGTTAAAATCCATGGGCCGAAGGAGATTTCCCGGAGCATTCACCATGTCCCGGGCAAAGCGGATATCCCGGGCCAGCTCCACCGCCTCCCGGATAACCTCCTCCATCTCCCTGGAGGCCTGAATACCGTAAAGCCCATACCGCGCCTGTTCTTTAGGAGGCTTTTGGCTCTTATTCTTTTTCAGCTTCAGAAGATGCTCCTCCGTATCCTTCAAGGACTCGCCATATTTCAGATGCTTTGCCTTGTACTCATAGAGACCAAGCTCCAGCCCCAGCACCACCTGGGTCACCGCCTTCTCCCCTAGCCGCTCCACAAGGGGAGAGATATCCAGAGAGCACTGTAAAATTCCATAATTTTTAAGCTCCCTGGCCGCAAACGCCGCAAGCTCCCGAATTTCCAGAAGACCTGGGTGGGAGAATTCTCCGCATCCCACCAAAAGGACAGCCTGTCCCTGCATTGGAATGTAAAAGCTCGTAAGATATTCTCCATGAAATACCTTCTCAATGTCCAAACGCCAGGTACGGATACACGGATCATCCTTTGTGACAAACTCCACCGAAAACGCCTCATTCTTCTTTGCAGCTACTTCAATCATGGTTCCCCTCCTCGCTTGCTCTCATAATATTATATCACATGTCCGAAATTTTTGCCCAGCACCTTGCTGGCCTGGGCCACAATAATCAGTGCCTTGTCGTCCACCTGGGTGATTTTTTTCTGAATCCGGGCACAGTCGGCCTTGTGGACGGCTCCCATAATTACCCGCTGGGCCTCGCTGGTATAGCCTCCCTCGCCCTTTAATACCGTAATGCCCTTCTCCTCCTCCAAAAAGACGCACCGAACCTTGTCCGTATACTCGCTCATGACAATCATCAGGTCTTTGGCATTGGCATTGTTCACCATACGGTCCATGAAAATGCCCGACACATACACCGTCACAATGGCATAGAGGATACTCTCCATATTTTTGTACACAATACCGGAAACCATTACAATCAGTATGTTCAGGACAGACACCATGGTCCCCACCCGAAACTGGGGGTATTTTTTCTGGATAATCAATCCGATTAACGTGATACCGCCGGTATCCGAATTGCCCAGATACACCATGGCCAGCCCGCTGCCCATAAAGGCTCCTGCAAAAATCGCCGCCAGCAGATGATCTCCTCTGTAGGTGGGCAGCATAGGCCCCACCAGGTCCGTCATCAGAGACAGTAAAATAATGCTCCCCACCGCCTTCCATACAAAAGACCGGGGAAAGATATTTTTCCACAGAACAATTGAAAGCAGCGGTATGCTGAACAGAGAGCAAAACAGTCCAATGGGGAAGCCTGTTACAAAGTTCACCAGTACCGCTATACCGCTGGCGCCGCCTGGGGCAATACCCGCCGGTGCCGCAAATGCTTTTAGCCCAACCATGTAGAGAAAAATTCCAATAACATTGAAAATAACCGTTTTTCCTATCGTTTGCAGCTTCATTTCTTTTCTTCGTCCCTCTCACTCACTATCGTCTGAAAGTACATTGTCCTAAAATTCTTCCCCAAAGAGCCTGCCAAAATACTTCATGTAGTCCTCTTTGGTGATTTCCCCGGCACTGCGAATCCACTCGTCTCTGGCAGGAATAATATAAGCCCCAGTGAATGAACATGCCGAAACTGGCATTCTAATACCACTCTACCCGCTTATTTTACTCTTCCCGATTAAACCGATACACGAAACTTAATCCTCCTGTATTTCTTCCTCCCCTGGCTCCTGACCTTCTGTAGGTGTTCCCTCTTCCACCGGCTCCTGACCTTCTGGGGGAGACTCTCCCTCCACCGGCTCCTCACCCTCTGGGGGAGCTTCTTCCTCCGCCGGCTCCTCTGCCTTAATATACGGAAGGAAGTTCAAAGGTGCAAGCCCCTCATGGGCTTCTTCCATAAACTGCTTCCATATCATCCCCGGATAGGAGCAGCTCCCTGGGCATATCGTATCCAACCCACACGCTGGTGGTGTAGTACCGGGTAAATCCCACAAACCAGCCATCCTTTCTGGAGTTGGTGGTTCCCGTCTTGCCAACAGCAGGCATCCCTTCCAAGGCAAGGCCCGCACCTGTTCCCTCTGTAAGAACCCCCCGCATGATATCCGTCATCATCCGGGCCGCATTTTGCTGGTACACCGGGCTCTCAGACTGAGGAGCCTCATAAATCACATTCCCGTCGGAATCTGTGATGGTGAGAATGCAGGTGGGCTGCCGATATTTCCCGTCATTCTGAATGGTCGCATACCCCGCCGCCATTTCAAGGGCGGAGGCTCCTGTGGTAAATCCGCCCAGAGCAGCGGGAAGCTGCACATCCTCTTCACTCAATCGCGCAAAATTCATCGCCTTTAAATAGTTAAGGCCCGTCTCCGGGGATAGCTCCTCCAGCAGGCTCCAGGCCACGGTATTCTTAGACTTTTCCACCGCCTGGCGCAAGGTCATTTCTCCCTCAAACACACCGTCCGCATTCTGAGGCCCGTCCTCAATTTCTTCGTCCAGCACCGGGGAATCGGGAACGTATCCTCGTTCCAACGCCGGAGTGTATACAAGCAAGGGCTTGATGGCACTGCCCGGCTGCCGGAAGCTCTGATACGCCCGGTTCAGCGTATACCCTGTAAGCTTCTGGTCCCGTCCGCCTACTATGGCCTTCACCATGCCATTGTGATTGTCAATGCAGACCGCAGAGCCCTGCAAGGCATAAACCCCCTCCTCATTGGTCTCCGTGTACCCTGACAGTACCCAGTCCACAGAATTCTGAAGACTCTTCTGCATTTCCATGTCAATGGAGGTGTAGATGCGGTATCCTTTCCGGTACAGGCTGCTTTGGCACTCCGTATACAGCTGTTCGTACCGCTCCTGATAATCAGTCCGCTCCTCCTCTGAGGCAAACTCCGTCTGAAACTGGAAGCCCTGAAGCTCCATCAACGCCCGGCTGGCGCAGTACCAGGTATAGGTCTCCACATAATCGTATTTTTCCCGGGGCGTCTGGTTCAGCACGATTCCCTCGTTGACCGCCTGTGTATAGGTGGCTTCCGTAATTTTCCCGTCTATGCGCATCTGATCCAGAATCCGGTTCCTGCGCTTTAAGGTATTTTCCATCTGCTCTGTGGGGTCGTAGAGCGTGGGGTTGTTGGGGATTGCACACAAAAATGCAATCTCCGACAGGCTTAGCTCCTCCACCGGTTTGCTGAAATACCCGTAGCTGGCAGCTCCGATTCCATAATAGCCATTGGCAAAATAAATGTTGTTCAGGTAAAATTCCAGCACATCCTCCTTGCTGTATTTTCCTTCCAGCTCCACCGCCACAAATATCTCCTCCACCTTCCGCTGCCAGGTTTTCTCCGAAGTCAGGAAAATCCCCCGGGCCAGCTGCTGGGTAATGGTGCTTCCTCCCTGGGTGACCTCGCCGTTATCAAGATATGCCTTCGCCGCCCGTAAAATGGCCTCCAGGTCATAGCCGGGATGATTGTAAAACTTCTTGTCCTCAATGCTGATGATGGCCGCTTTCACATAAGCCGGAATTTCTTCCGATTCCAGATAATAAACGTCCTTCTCTCCCTTAAGGGCAGATATCTGCTGTCCGTTGGCATCGTAGACCAAGCTGGTCTCAACAGCCCGGAAGGTCTCCTCCGTGGAGGCCTCCACCAGCTCCCGGGCCTCCTTCTGCATGGCGGATATCTGCTCCCCCAGTCCGCTGAAATAGTAAAATGCCACCGCTCCCAGCACCAGAGCCATCAGCAATATCTGAAAGCCCACAAAAATCCGAAATCCTATGTGCCGCTTTTTCTTTCTGCCTTTCTTCATTCCGGTCCCTCTGTCTCACTAATTTTCAAATATGGTACTCCGTATATGCCCATCCGGCTGTCATCCGGTCTCCACAGCAATGCAGGCTCCATGTCTCTACAGCAGTATCAGGTGGTGCTCGATTCCCAACTCCCCCAATAGCTCAAGCTCCCGCCTCCTGCAGGTAAACAAAACAATCTGTTCCTCCTGTCTTTCCAGCCACTGGAAGGTCCTCCCCAGCCTAATGTCATCGTAGGCGCAGAAGGTCTCATCCAGCAGTATGGGCATGGGCTCTTCCTCCAGCATACAGCGGCCCGCGCCCAGACGAAGTGCAAAGTACAGCTGTTCCATGGCTCCCCGGCTGAGCTGCCAGGGCTGAAGCCTTCGGTCTTTTGCATAGAGGAAGACCTCTCCCTGCTCCGTCACTTCCAGACGGTCATATTTTC
>CAPNGW010000088.1 GCA_948665105.1 uncultured Lachnospiraceae bacterium | reverse complement strand
TAGGGTGTGTTACGGACTTTCACCGATTAGATTGCGCCCATACTGGGCACACATCAAAAAATCCGGGATGTCACACTGCAGTAACATCCCGGTTGATAAATCACTTTTAAATTATTTCTTAACGGATGCAATCAGGGCATCTGCCAGATTCTCCAGCTCAGTAGCGCTGGATTCGTTCATGGACGAGTTCACAGATACCTGTGCGTCCAGAACAAGACATTCCTTAAGCTCCTCATCGATAAACTCCTTCATGAGGGTACCGGACTTGATGGCCCAGGTGCCGTTTTCCATGATGCCGAAGGTGCGCTTCTGGAAGTTCAAAATCTTCAGGTGATGCAGGAAATCGTACATCACAGGGTAAACCTGCAGGTTGTAGGTGCAGGAGGCCAGTACAATGTGGCTGTACTTGAAGGCTTCGGCTACCAGGTAGGACACGTGGGTGTTGGATACATCGTATACGGCCACGTTGGTCATACCCTTGTCACAGAGCCGGGAGGCCAGAGCCTGGGCTGCTGCTTCTGTATTGCCGTACATGGATGCGTACAGGATAAGAACACCTTTTTCCTCCGGCTCATAGCGGCTCCACTTGTCATGCTTGTCGATGTAGTAACCCAAATCACTGCGCCAAACGGGGCCGTGAAGGGGACAGAACATTTTAATGGGCACTGTGGAGGCCTTCTTCAGAAGGTACTGTACGAAGGCGCCGTATTTCCCCACGATGTTGCAGAAATATCTTCTGGCATCGTCAATCCAGTCACGGTCAAAGTTCACTTCGTCATCGAAGAGCTTTCCGTCCAGAGAGCCAAAGCTTCCGAAAGCATCTGCGGAGAACAGCACACCGTTGGTGGTGTCAAAGGTTACCATAGCTTCCGGCCAGTGTACCATCTGGGCAAATACGAAAGCAACGTTATGTTTTCCGAAGCTGAAGGTGTCTCCTTCTTTTACTTCAATCTTGCGGTCTCCCAGCTCAAAGCCAAACTGGTGCATGAACATGAAGGCCTTCTCGTTGCTGATAACCTTACACTTGGGATAGCGGAGCAGTACCTCCTCCATGGATGCCGCATGGTCCGGCTCCATGTGGTTAATCAAAAGGTAGTCAAGGTCTCTGCCGTTTAATACCTCTTTTACGTTTTTCAAATATTCCCGGCAGCCGGACCAGTCCACGGTGTCAAAGAGCACCGTCTTTTCATCCAGCAGCAGATAGGAATTGTAGGAAACTCCTCTGGGAATGGGGTGAATATTTTCAAACAGGTGCAGACGCTTGTCGTTAACGCCTACCCAGTATAAGTCTTCGGTTACTTTTCTTACACTGCTCATGATTTTTCCTCCTTCTTATACCTTATTCTTTGGTGGACGGGATGAAGTTTTCTTTTTCTTCTCCGCACTCCGGGCAAATCCATTCTTCCGGCAGCTCTTTGAACTTGGTGCCAGGTGAGATTTCGCCGTCTTCGTCTCCCAGTTCCGGTATGTACTCGTAGCCACAGCCCATGCAGACATATCTTCCAACGGGGGCCGGGGTGGGCTCTGCCGGTACCATGCGTTTCATCTTTACCATGGGCGGAGCCGGCTTCTTTGCCTTGCCGTCGTCCAAAGCCGCGGTAAGCAGAGGCAGAATCTCGTTCACATCTCCTACAATGCCGTAATCCGCATTTTTGAAAATGGGGGCGCTGGCCTTGCTGTTGATGGCCACGATGGTGGAGGCGTCCTTAATTCCCTTTAAGTGCTGCACTGCACCGGAGATTCCGCAGGCTATGTACAGATTTCCTGTAAATTTCTGTCCGCTCATACCCACATACCGGTTGATGGGCACATACATCAGCTGCTCTGCCACAGGTCTTGAGGAACCTATAGCCGCTCCTGCCGCCTTGGCCAGGTTCTCGATGAGCTTCATATTTTCCTTGCTTCCGATACCCTTACCGGCGCTGACTACACGCTCCGCCTGTACGATGGGTGTGTTGATGTCAATGCCTACAGAGAAATCATGTCCGTCTGCTTTCAGTGCTTCCACCAGCTGGGCAACACGCTCCTGTGCGGTTCCCTCCTTCAAAATGAGTTTCTTACGGGCGCCGGTAATCGCTGTCTTCTTCTTTGCCTGTGCCGGTACGTTGGTGGCTTTGGCTGCTTTTCCCAGGATGTGGGCCGCAATAACAACGTTCTGAATCTCGTTGGTTCCTTCGTAAATCGTACAGATTTTCGCATCGCGGTAGAAGCGCTCCACTTCCATACCCTTAAGGTAACCACTGCCGCCAAATACCTGAAGTGCATCATTAACCACTTCAAGACAGATGTCGGAGGCATATTTCTTGGCCATGGCGGCTTCCATGCCATAGGGCTCGTGATGTTCTTTTAATTCTGCTGCACTGTAAACCATAAACCGGGCAGCGCGGATTTTTGTGGCCATCTCTGCAATCTTGAACTGAATGGCCTGAAGCTGCGCGATGGGTGCTCCAAACTGTTCTCTGTCCTTGGCGTATTCCACAGCAGCCTCATATGCACCCTGGGCAATTCCCAAAGCCTGAGCTGCGATTCCGATACGTCCGCCGTCCAGTGTGGCCATGGCAATCTTAAAGCCCTGTCCCTCTTTGCCCAGAAGGTTCTCCTTGGGTACTTTTACGTTGTCAAAGAGTAACTGAGCCGTTGCGGAGGAACGAATACCCAGCTTGTCGTAGTGGTCGCCGAAGGTAAAGCCTTCCCAGCCCTTCTCCACGATAAAGGCACTGATACCACGAGTACCGATGCCGGGCGTGGTCACTGCAAATACCACATAGATGTCGGCTTCCCCGCCATTGGTGATGAAAATTTTCTCACCGTTTAAGATGTAGTGATCTCCAACCAGCTCTGCAGTGGTCTCTGTTCCACCTGCGTCTGAACCGGCATTGGGCTCGGTCAGTCCGAAAGCTCCCAGCTTCTCGCCCTTTGCCAGAGGTACCAGATATTGTTTCTTCTGCTTCTCGGTACCGAAGGCAAAAATGGGGAAGGTTCCCAGAGAAACATGGGCGGACAAAATAACACCGGTGCCGCCGTCCACACGGGACAATTCTTCCACGCCGATGGCATAGCTTAAAATGTCCTTGCCCATGCCGCCGTACTCCTTGGGATAGGGAAGTCCCAGATATCCCCGCTTGCCGAAATCTTTCATCTGCAACCGCGGAAACTCACTGTTCTGGTCCATCATAAAGGCAAAGGGTTTAATCTCCCGTTCTGCCCATTCCCGGATTGCGGCGCGAAGCTCTTCGTGTTCCTGTGATGTTTTGAAATACATAGTTCTCCTCCTTTTTCTATTTCTTAACATACTTTGACTAAAATGTGCGGTATTTGCCGTCTTTCCGTCATTGTTTGTACATATTATACAGATAAACAAAAAATAAGTATGTAACCATAGTTACATACTCGTTTTTTATTCATAAAAATCTTCCATTCTCTCCGGCTTCCTTATGCGTATTTCCCTTTTCCAAAGCTCAATGAGCCCCTCCTCCTTAAGCTGCATCAATGCCCGGGAGAGGGAAGGACGGGCCACACCGAGAAAATCCGCCAGCTCCTCACGATTCATGGTAAGCTTCACAACCCCCTGGGAATCTGATTCCATCATAAGCCACCGGGTGAGCCGGGTTTTCAGGGAGGTGGAGGAAACGATGCTTAGCTTCCTCATGGCCTGCCATTCCTTTCTGGAAAGAATTTCCATCATATTCTGAATCAGACGGCGGTGCAGCTTACAGCCCTCATCGCAGAAGCAATAGAAAAAGTCCCAGGGAATTTCCAGCACCTCAACATCTGTCAGAGCCTCCATGACCAGACAGTTTCGCTCATCCTGCCGGAAGAAGCTGTTTTCCCCAAACACGCTGTCCTCCTCCACCTCATAGAGGATATTTTTCTTACCGGAAAGGAGCATTTTAATAACAGCCACACGCCCCTTCAGCATGACAAAAAGTTTCTGGGGTTGTTGGTCCTGCTGGTAGATAATGGTCCCCTGACGGTAAGTTTTAAACTGGGATTTGGAGCAGACGAGAAGGCGCTCCAGGTCTGTTCCGGCAATACCAGTGAACAATCTGTTTTTTTCGGCGGATTGGATTTTCATATCTATGTCACCTCTCAATACTATCTTAGTCCTGGGAAGAGGATTCGTCAACTGAAAAAAAAGAAAAGGAAGGTCTCCTCATGTTTCCACCAGAAGAATCCTTCCCTTTTTCTCTTTTAAAGCCGCAAATTCGCAATTATTTCAAGGTAACCTTAGCGCCTTCTGCCTCAAGCTTAGCCTTGATGTCCTCAGCTTCCGCTTTCTCCGCGCCTTCCTTCAGAACCTTGGGAGCGCCATCCACTACGTCCTTGGCTTCCTTCAGGCCCAGGCCGGTCACTTCACGAACAACCTTGATAACCTTAACCTTATTGGGTCCAACCTCGGTCAGCTCTACGTTGAATTCGGTCTTCTCCTCGGCTGCTGCTGCACCGTCGCCAGCTGCTGCTGCAACTACAACACCTCTTTGATCGCTTCAATAAATTCTGCTGTTGTCAACTTTGCCATTTCAATTTACCTCCATTTTTTATTTTAGTTTCGTTTTAATGCAACACCTTCTGGCTTCGCCTATGGCTCGCCAATCACTCGTTGCTTTCAGTCTCTGCTGCGGGAGCCTCTTCCGCTGCAGGCGCTGCTTCTTCTGTTGCAGGCGCTTCTTCTGCTGCAGGGGCTGCCTCTACTGCCGCATCTGCTGCACCGCCCTGCTCTGCAATCTGATTAAGAACCCGAGCCAGGTTGGTAATGGGAGACTGTAAGCTTCCAAGCAATTTGGAAAGCAATTCTTCTCTGGACGGAACATTGGCGATTGCCTTGATTCCGTTCTCATCATAGAAGGTTCCCTCTACGACACCTGCTTTTAATTCCAACGCCGGCGCTGTCTTTGCAAATTTGGCCAGAACTCTTGCCGGAGCTGTTGCATCTTCCTTGGAAATTGCAATGGCATTAGGGCCTTCCAGCAAAGAAGACATGCTTTCAAAGTCTGTTCCCTTAAATGCAAAGTTCATCAAGGTGTTCTTGTATACTTTGTAAGTGATACCGGCTTCTCTCAACTGCTTACGTAACTGGGTATCCTGCTCTACAGTTAATCCACGGTAATCTACCAACACCACAGACTGCGCATCTTTAATCTGCTGAGAAATTTCCTCTACGATTGGTTGTTTTAATTCTACTTTTGCCACGAATCGTGCACCTCCTTTTATTATTTTTGATTCTGTGGACTGCACAGGGGCAATCCAATCAGGAGACTGAATTGAATACTTTTATATCCAGGAAAGCTCAGTGAACTTTTCCGGGTATAAAAAAGCCTCCCTGTCAAAGACAAAGAGGCCTTGAAAATTTCTTTTCATTCTTACAGCTTACGCTGGTAAGTCTCCTCGGCAGGCCATTGCTGTTACGCCCTTGGGCACCTGCTGTCTTCGGCATATATGGCTGCGGTTACCCGCAACACGCTTTGCTATTATAGCATTGTCTATTTTCGATGTCAACCACTTTACACAAATTTTGCAACGTTAAGCTTAACGCCGGGGCCCATGCTGGGGGAGAGTACAACGCTCTTCAAATACTGTCCCTTTAAAGCGCTGGGTTTTGCTTTGATGATTGCATCCATTAAGGTCTGGAAGTTGTCCGCTAACTTATCTTCGGTAAAAGATGCTTTCCCAATTGGCACATGGATAATGTTTGTTTTGTCCAATCTGTACTCAATCTTACCAGCCTTGATGTCGTTCACAGCTTTGGTAACATCCATGGTAACGGTTCCTGCTTTGGGGTTTGGCATTAAGCCCTTGGGTCCTAATACACGTCCCAGACGGCCCACTACGCCCATCATGTCAGGGGTAGCTACCACAACGTCGAAGTCCAGCCATCCTTCATTCTGAATCTTCGGAATCAGCTCCTCGCCGCCTACGTGGTCAGCGCCTGCTGCCTGTGCTTCGTCCAGCTTGTCTCCTTTTGCAAATACAAGAACCTTCACGGTCTTACCTGTTCCGTGGGGCAGTACAACCGCGCCACGAATCTGCTGCTCGGCATGACGTCCATCACAACCGGTTCTGATGTGAGCCTCGATGGTCTCATCAAATTTCGCAACGGCTACCTTCTTCACTAAGCCGATTGCATCTGCGGTATCGTATAAAACTGATCTGTCTACCAACTTTGCAGTCTCTACGTATTTTTTTCCTCTTTTCATTTCAATAACCTCCTTGTGGTGATATCGGGAGAGGACCCTCCCACGTTTTCATTGGGTGTAATTGGCTGAGAACTTTTCATAAGGTAGTTACGCTCGACTAGCGCGCCGCCTGCGCCCTTTGGGCTTGACCCCGCTAAGTCTCGGTAACGGCCTTCGCACTAAACTCAACCTTCGCCTACGGCTCGATTTCGTTAAGTGCTCTAGGCCTCTACAGTTACGCCCATGCTTCTTGCTGTTCCCGCAATCATGCTCATGGCTGCTTCCAGAGATGCTGCGTTCAAATCCGGCATCTTCAGCTCTGCAATTTCCTGAAGCTTCGCTTTGGAAATGGTTGCCACCTTTGTCTTGTTGGGCACTGCGGAACCGGACTTAATGTTACATGCTTTCTTGATTAATACCGGCGCCGGCGGGGTCTTTGTGATGAAGCTGAAGCTTCTGTCTGAATATACGGTAATTACTACCGGAATAATCAGGTCGCCCTGGTCGGCGGTTCTTGCGTTGAACTGCTTTGTAAATTCAACAATGTTCACGCCGTGCTGTCCCAGTGCAGGACCAACAGGCGGTGCAGGTGTTGCCTTTCCGGCCGGAATCTGCAATTTGATATATCCTTGTACTTTCTTTGCCATTTGAGATTGCCTCCTTTTTCTACATAACAAGGGCTTTGAGGAAAAATCCCGTTGTCATGACCTACATCTTTTTTACATCTGTGAAACTTATTTCTACCGGTGTTTCACGCCCGAATAAATCCACGTTGATAGTGACTGACTGTTTGCTCCGGTTCATGGACTGGATCATGCCGATGGTATCCTTCCATACACCTCCGATGACAACTACGGAATCCCCTTCCGCAAAGTCTACTACCACGCTTGCTTCCTTGATACCCAGCGGCCTCATTTCAGCTTCCGTAAGCGGTACCGGCTTGGAGCCCGGACCTACAAATCCTGTAACTCCTCTGGTATTTCTGACTACGTACCACGTGTCATCATTCATAACCATATTAATAAGAACATAGCCGGGAAACATCTTTTTCTGAACCTGCTTTTTGGCACCGTTCTTCATCTCAACCACTTCCTCCATGGGGACGCGGACTTCCAAAATCTGCTCCTCCAGGTGACGGTTTTCAATGGTTTTTTCAATGTTTGCCTTTACCTTATTTTCATAACCTGAGTAGGTATGAACTACATACCAGTTTGCCTCTGCCATACAATCGCCTTTGCCTCCATTATAAATTCACCAGGATATCAACACCGTATTTGATAACCAAATCCAACACGGCAATGACTAGACCTAAGATAACCGAAACAGCCACAACCGCAGCCGTTTGCCTGGTAAGTGATTTTTTGTCCGGCCAGATTATTTTGTTAAACTCGGCTTTGAGGCCGGTAAACCAACTGGTCTTTGGGGCTTTTTCTGTGTTATTATCTCCCATACTTCTCACTTCCTTTGCTCAATCCCATTACTTCGTCTCTTTGTGTAATGTGTGTGTCTTACAGAATCTGCAGTATTTCTTGGTTTCCATTCTGTCAGGATGAGCTTTCTTATCCTTCGTCATGTTGTAATTACGCTGCTTACACTCCGTGCATGCTAAAGTAATTCTTGTGCGCACAACTTCCACCTCCACTCAAATTTCTTGTTTTCAGGCATAAAAAAAAGACCTACTTCCATCGCCAGTCTACTATAGCATAATCCTTACATGCCGTCAACACTTTTTTATATGATTGGTCTGTGAAAATATTCTACCACTATATGTGGTATCCTGCAACTGTTTTTTTGCAAAGGGTTCGTCCCACCGCGACCTGGAATAAGATGCAGTGTGAACCACCCGCCTATGGCGGGTGGTCATAAAGCTTCATTCTCCTGCTATTCTTCTGGTACGATATTCACCGCTTTGTACCCTCTCAAGGTGGCCTCGTAGGAGACGGTTTTATCTTCCTCCTCTCCCGTCACGCTGTTTCCTTCCACGATTCCATACTCCTCCAAAAGAGCGATGTCCGCCTTCTGAAAGTCTATGGTAAGGCGTTCAATAACCGTATCCTCGCTGACCCTATAGGAATAGGATACCCCCGGTATCTTTTGGTAAATCTTTTCCTGCTCCTGGGCCAGCTTCTCCACCTCGCTGCCCGTGATTCCCTCCCCTAAAATCTCAAAGGACGTGGTCTTCTCTATGGTCTGCCGTTTGAGCTCGTCTTTGTTGTGGGTCAGGGCGACCGATACCTCCTGGCCGTTGATGTTTCCGGTGCACACGGTCTTTTGATTGGTTCTTAAATGCACAAAGACAGCTGTTCCCGCTGCCAGAACCACCACGGCCAGCAACAATATTACTTTCTTTTTCATTCTGCTTCTCCTTGTGTGCCCGGGTGGGGCTTTCTTTCTCTTTCGCTTTTCCCGGCCCGGGGCTTTCTTACTTTCTTATTTGCCTTCTTCCTTTTTCCTCCTGATCCATTTATACAAGGCCAGCAGAAGGATTCCCGCCGACAGTATATTGGCTGCCAGCAGAACCCCAGGCGCTGTATTGTCTCCGGTCTTGGGCCTCGTCAACCCGTCTGGGCCATCGGAATTCTCCGGGCTGTCTGAGCCGTCCGG
>CAPNGW010000087.1 GCA_948665105.1 uncultured Lachnospiraceae bacterium | reverse complement strand
GCGGGCGGGAGCAGCCCTGGTGATTGCCGGTATGGCGGCGGAGGGCATCACCATTGTGGACGATATTTACTACATTGAGCGGGGCTATGAGAATCTTGAGGGCAAGCTTCGGGGACTGGGGGCTCAGATTGAGCGGGTGAGCTCCGAGAAGGAGCTTCAGAAGTTCCGTCTCAAGGTGTCCTAGTGTGAGAAAGTGCCTTTGGCTGTGGGAAGGCTGAGGCTTGCGAGGGATTGTGTTGAAAGGAAGAGAGAATACTCCTTTAAAAAGGGGCATTCTCTTTTTTGCTTGCAAGGAAGCTCTCTATAAGCTGTGCCTGGCGGATTGGTGCTCGATTCGATATTGTGAGGGTGCAATATGCAGATAGCTTTGGAATACTTTGTTAAAATAGCGATAGTTACTGAAGCCGACACGCTCAGAGATGATTCCGATACTTAAATCTGTGGTTCGGAGAAGCTTCTTTGCCTCGGCAATTCTTTTGGAATTCAGATAGTCTGAGAAATTCATACCGCTTTTTCTTTTAAAATAACTGCTGATGTAGTCTGGATTCATATTAAAATGGGAGGATAGGAGTGAAAGAGTTATTTTTTCCGAAAAATGGTTATCCAGATAGGTAGTCATCTGTGTAAAAAACGGAATATCCTCAAGTGCATTTTCTGATGGGGAGGCTAACTGCTTCTGATCAAAAATTTCCTCCCGGGCACGCAGAAGAGTCTCGGCAAGCTCCTTTTGGTGTAAGGGCTTCAGGAGATAGTCAAAGGTATGGAGCTTAAGGGCCGTGCGCAGTAATTTGTAATCGTCATAGCCGCTGACAATGATATATTTCGTGTTGGGGAGCAGGGCCTCCAGCTTATGGATTACTTCAAAACCGCTTAACAAGGGCATATTGATATCCAGAAGCATGAGATCGGGCTTTGCTTCCAACGCCATGTTGACGGCATTGATTCCGTCGGTGGCTTCTCCAACGATGCGGTAGCCATTTTTCTCCCAGTCATATAAAGCTCTTAAGCCGTTTAAAATCAGCTGTTCATCATCTGCAAGCAGTACATCCAGTATGTGCATTCTCTTCATCCTCCCTGCAAAATAATAGTGATATTACATAAATATACTAGCAAAATGCGATAAATATGTCAAATAAAAAAGAAAATCACTGGATATAATGGTAAAATATGTAAAATGAACATAAAAATACAGGAAATATGTAAATATTTTGCACATTTTCATAAAATATATACCTATTCAGAAGAAAAATAGTATGAAATAATTTACGGGGGAATGAATGGTGTTTTGAAGAATTGTGAAAGGATACGTAGATACAGAGGTGATTATTTATGAAGAAATTGAAGTTAAGAACCATTATTCTGATTGAAGTATGTACGGTATTGATTGTCGGTATGGGGATTTTCGCAATCTACGCTTCCTGGAAATATCAGAAGTCCAATCGGGAGGAAACGTATGCCATCACAAGGTTTTATACCAGAAATGTGATTGATGAAATGGATGATTATTTCTATGAGCTTGATAATGTATCCTTTCTTGCCTTCTATCAGGAGGACTTGATTCAGAGCTGCAAGGATTTTTTTGGGAAGACAGCCAGGGAACAACTGAGGAGCACGGAGATTTTCAATCAGGCAACTACGGAAATGCTTATCCTGCAGGAAAGCCTGCAGTCGGTGGTACTGTACAATGCAGAGGGGAAAAACACTTTCGCACATTCCTATCATCCGGCTGGAGATGAGGCATTGAATAATCAAATAAAAAACAATCAGGAGCTTATTGATATCTTTATAGGAAGCGTTGGGGATGGTGACGGCGGAATTGTATATGATTTTTTTACATTTGGGGAGGATGAAGCATATATTTTTGCAGTAAGGCAGCTTCGGACCTTTCGCCCCCATGAGGTGGCGGGTTATATCGTCTTTATTTCACCGGTATCTGTTTTTGAATATATACTTGCAAATGACAATGATATATCCAATGTATTGGTGTTGAATCAAAGGAATCAGATTGTCTATGAATCCTCAGGGGAGTGGATTGGTATTTCCGCGGAGGAGTTTCTCCCTGGAATCTTAAATATATTTGCAGAGGGGCAGAACGGGTATTACGAGGCATCCATGGAAGAGAAGAGGGTGCTGATATCGGGAGGTGTTTCTTCTTACAGTGGATGGAAGATTGTGGTAATACAGGATGCTGATGATGTGTATGCTGTTTCCAATGCGGTGACAAAGGCGCTGGTTGTCATGTTCCTGCTGGTGCTGTTTCTTACTATGGTATGGGTGACAGGGCTGATTTCCCATATCACACGGCCATTGATTGAATTAAGCACTCATTTGAGTAATCTGAACCTGAGCGACCCCGGAGAGGAAATTCATGACGTGGAGCAGTGCAGAGAGTTTGCTGTCCTGACGGGAGCATATAATGCCATGCTGCGCAAGATTAATCAAATGCTGGAGCAGGAATACAAAGCTGTAATCCGGGAAAAGGAATATCAGCTTTCCCTGCTAAGGACCCAGGTAAAGCCACATTTTCTTTATAATACGCTGGATACCATACGGATGTCGGCGGTAATGAACAACGATTGCGAAACCGCGAATATGGTTTTGGGACTGTCGGATTTCTTTCGGAAGAGCGTGACACATGCAAAAGTAATTTTGCTGGAAGAAGAATTTTCCCAGGCGGAGAGCTACATTTCCTTGTTAAAGCTGCGCTATAGCGGACTGCATACAAACATTAATCTGGCGGAGGAGCTGCGCTACGAGGAAATTCCGGGCTTTGTGCTTCAGCCTCTGATTGAGAATGCCTTTTTACATGGGCTGAAGTCGAAAAAGTGTGCAGGAACCATCTGGGTGACTGCGGAGGAGATGTCGGAAACCCAATATGTCATTATCGTCCGGGATGATGGAATCGGTGCCTCGCCGGAGGTGATGAGGCGGCTGAATCAGGAAGTAAGCTGTCGATACGGCCAGAGGGACGATTCCGTCTCTCATATTGGCCTGGGCAGCGTTAGCTGGCGGCTGAATAATTTTTTTGGGGAACGTTGCCACATGGAGGTTGACAGCCAGGAGTCGTGCGGATTTTGCGTTAAAATTACGATTTCTGATTTGTAATTATTATTAAAATCATAAATAAATCAGCCCTTAAGGATAGCTCCGTGGGCATAGTCCTGCCATTTACAGGAAAGAAATAGAAATAATCCACATTTTCCTCAAGTATTCGCATAGTTGATGTTGGGGCTCTGTATTATAATTTTTGTAACCTTAGGGGTAATATAATTTCAGGAGGAGGAAATATGGAGCTAAATACGAAGCATAGCGTTATGAGATTCAACGACCAAGGGACGGTTTTGTCTTATCGGATTGGAAATGTCGAGATGCTGGCGGCCAGGGCAGAGGAGCGGCCATTATTTTCTATGCGATTGCGGGACGAAGCGGGAAATCCTGTGGATGTGGATACTTTTTCCTTTCAAAAAATTGCATGTGAGCGCACAGGGCAGGGACTGACCTTTCAATTCTCCGGCCAGGAGCAGTGGAATATTATGGTTAGGGCTCATATTATGGTGAACCCACAAAGGGATTGGGTGGAATTTACTATGGATATTAAAAATGACACAGACTGTTATGTGGAATATATCGATTATCCGGAGATGACGGTTCCCAACCATTTTGTTTCCGACGGGGGAAGTGGCAAATTGTTCTGGCCTGCAATGGAAGGCTGTGAGATATGGGATCCCTCCCAGAGAGACAGCGAGCTGTCGGCAGGCTTTCAGTATCAGCCAGTTGGTTATCCCAGCAAAGGCTGGGAGGGCTTTTATCCGGGGCCGGTTCAGATGCAGTACATGGCTTTTTATTCGGATGAGGCCGGCTTCTATTTTGCTGCCCACGATCCCAAGCATCATCCCAAGGCCATTGAGTATCACAGGACAGACTATGGAGTTCGCATGGAATACAGAACCTTTCTCGCATTGGACAAGCATACGGAATACACCGACAGCTTTCATGTAGTTTTAAAGGACGGTATCCGTGATTGGATGGACGCGGCGGAGTTATATAGAGAATATGTCAACACCAGCAGTCCAAGTCTGCCCCAAAAGCTGTCTGAGAGAGAAAATCTGCCGGAATGGTTGAAGCAGACGCCCATGGTTCTTATTTATCCGGTGCGAGGAGAAAAGGATACCGGACAGATGGAGCCAAACTGCTTTTTCCCTTATGAGAACGCTTTGCCGGTGGTGGACAAATATGCCCGGGAGCTGGATACACAGATATTGGTGCTGCTTATGCACTGGGAAGGCACTGCGCCGTGGGCTCCGCCCTATATCTGGCCTCCCTTTGGCGGGGAGGAGATATTTCGGAGATTTGTGGATAAAGTACATGCTTCCGGCAATCTGGTGGGGCTTTATGCCAGCGGAATCGGATGGACGGACGAGAGTGTCCTGTGGCCGGAATATCAGAAAAAGCAGTATCGGGAAGAGCATGGACTGATTGACATTATGTGTGCGGCTCCCGACCAGTCTGTGCCACATTCTTTGATCTGTAACGGACCGATTCGATGGGGATATGATATGTGCCCGGCCAATCCCTTTGTAACGGACTGTGTGCTTCAGGAGATTACCAAGGTGATAGACAGTAACGTAGATTACCTGCAATACTTTGACCAGAACCTGGGTGGGATGTCAGAGCTCTGCTACAGTAAAAAACACGGCCATCTGCCTGTGCATGGGAAATGGGCAGTGGATGCCATGAACCGGTTGTATTCGGAAGTGGGAAAGTTGATTTTGGACAAGCATTCAGAGATTGTTATTGGCTGTGAAGCTGCGGCGGCAGAAAGCTATATGCGGATGCTGACCTTCAGCGATCTTCGGTATAATATCAACTTCTGTTTTGCAAAGCCGATACCTGCTTACGCGTATGTATACCATCAGTATCTGTTTAATTTTATGGGAAATGCCAATGGCTTCAATGCTGCGATACCTGGCGACAGGAATCCCCTCTCTCTGCACTTTCGGATGGCATATTCCTTTGTGGCCGGAGATGTGCTGACGGGCGTGCTAAACGGCAGGGGTGAGCTTTTCTGGGATTGGGGAACCGTCTGGGAGACGAAAGGTCCCCACCAGACCACGCTGATTCGGCTTGTACAAAGACTGCTTCGCCTGCGAAAGGGGCTGGCTCGGGAATATCTCCTTTTCGGAAAGATGATTCGCCCCATTTCTTATCAGACAGGCGGAGTGTTCCGGCTCGTTCGCAAGGATGATACGGTGGTGGAATATCCTGAGGTGCTTTCCAGCGCTTGGGAAGGGGAAGACGGCAGGCGGGTACAGCTGTTTGTCAACTTTACAGATTCCGATAAAACGGTTACTTTGGAGGCCTCATGCATTCCGGTAACGGAACAGGGTGATTTGGAGCCCGTTTTGGAGATGAAGGTGGGTAAATTTGATGTGGCAATGGTAAAATTAGGAACATCCACATGCGATAATCAGGAATTTTCATTGGAAATATAGAAATTATGCACAAATTAGTAGAAATTATACCTAGGAGAGCAAAGCGAAATAACGTAATATATAGGAAATGATATTTCGGGATGTGGCATAACGCCGAAGAAGCATTTTGCAATATCATGGTAATATATCTGACAGGCCTGTCATAAAACAAATGAAAACAGGAGGTATTTATGTTTACAAAAAAGAAAATTTTATCAATGCTTCTTTGCCTGGCTATGGTACTGGGACTTGCAGCTTGCGGAGGAGAAGATAAGAGTGGCACAAAGAAAGGCAGCCAGGACGGCGGCGGCCAGAATACGTCGGAGGAGGGCGGCCAGAAGGACATCGGGACGGATGCGGAGGCTGAAAGCGGGGGAGTGACGCTTTCTGTCCAGTCCTGGAATCCAAATGATACGACGATAGCACCGGCGTTGGCTGTGTGGGAAGAGCTTGATACAGGTGTTGAAGTCAATTATGAGAATTTTGATTATGGTGATTACATTCAGAACTTGAAAGTAAAGATGGCAGCCGGAGAAGGGCCGGATGTATTCGGCTTACAGGACGGCGCCCTGATGGAGGAATTCGGAGAGTATCTTTATGATTTCACAGATTTGGCAGAAGAAAAATGGGGAGCTGACTGGGAATCCAAATTTAATCCGCTGTATCTGGAATTGATTAAGGGTAAAAACGAAGGCTATAAAGGTCTTCCCATGGGCGGTACAAGTGCCGGATATTTTTTTACAAATCTGAATGCGCTGAAAAAATATGGGGTTGATACGGCTCCCAGAAATTATGATGAGTTAAAGGCGGCATGTGATAAGATTCGCCAGACCGGTGGTGCCACAATGGTTTCAGCCATTAATCAGGACTATGCAAGCATCGATGCGTTCATGAGCATTGCAGGAGATGTGAATCAGGAGAAGATGTACGCTGCAATTGCGGGGGAAGCCAGCTGGACAGACCCGGAGCTGGTGGAAGCGTTTGACATCTATCAGAAGCTTTTCACAGATGGAATCTGTGTGGACGGCCAGATGGGTGGTGTTGATGCGGGGCAATATTTCTTTATCGAGCAGACTTCTCCGTTTTTCTTCGAAGGTTCCTGGACCAGCTCTGCAATGGTCAATGTAGATGCGTTCCGTGAGGCGATTGAGGCAGACGCAGAGATTGTTGTCTCTGCTATGGACTGGAATAATGACGGAAAAGCAGCGCCGGTCACAACCGGACCCGATATTGTATTGTGTATAAATAAAGACAGCAAGAATCTGGATGCGGCATGGGAATTCTTAAGCTTTATGGTAACGGACGGCGTGTCGGAGATGATTGACAATAATATGGCATATTTGCCGCCGTCCACAGATTACACGCTACAGGTGGAGAATTTTAATCAACAGGCGGTAAATGTTTTTAACTATGCCATGGATAAAATCTCGGATGGGACAGCCGGTTATCGTGAAATACCGTATGTAGATTTGAAAGCTGCACTTGTCGATCAGCTGCAACTATTAGGGTTGGGAGAAAATACTCCAAAGGATGCGGCAACGGCAGTAGAGGCGGCGTCACAGCAGCAGGAAAGATAAGCCTGAGACGACAGAGCTTGTATTGGGAAGAGTACCTGGATTGATAAGGGGGGTAAGGAATCGGAGAGAGATTGGCTTACCTCCCTTTCCATAGGAAAGCAGGTGGTGATCAAAATGAAAAAAAGGAAAAAAATATATAATCAGAAGGAAGCGTATTTATTTATTTTACCTATCTTTTTATTTTTCTGTGTATACAGCGTATACCCGCTATTGTTTAATATTTATTATGCATTTACAGACTGGAATGGCATCAGTCGGAGCTGGAACTGGGCAGGGGCAGACAACTTTAAAGCATTATTTCGAGATCGTGTGGTGCTGATTTGCCTGAAAAATACAATTTTGTATATTTTTGGAACAATCCTGCCTCAGGCAGCGCTGGGACTTATACTGGCTTACATCATTTCGGGAATGAAACGGTTTTCCCGGTTTTTCCGCGCACTGTTCTATTTTCCCAATATTATCCCCCTATCCATAATCTGTATTACCTTCCAGAAAATATTTGAAACTCATGGTGGAGATCTGAACGGGCTTCTTCATGTGCTCGGACTTGGTTCGCTAACCAGGCAGTGGCTGGCAGTTCCGAGCCTGGCGCTGAAGGTTTTGATGGTAATCAATGTCTGGACCTATACCGGGTTCAGTATGTTTCTGTACTGTGTGAGCATGACAAATATTCCTCAGGAATTGTACGAGGCAGCAACCATAGACGGAGCCGGTGGTTTTCGGAAATTTACGCATATTACATTTCCCCTGCTCCGAAATACGCACATGACGCTGATTCTTTTGGGAATGATCAGCACCATCAAGAATTTTGATCTCCCGTTTATCATAACCAAGGGCGGGCCGGCACATGGGACGGAATTTTTCTCAACCTACATGTATCATCTTACCTTTGATAAATTCGATCAGGGTATGGCTGCTGCGGTTGTCTGTCTTCTGCTGGCGCTTTCCCTGGGGCTTACGATTCTGCAGCTGAGAATGTACGGCGTTGGTTTTAAATCAAAGGAGAGGTGAGAGGATGAAAGGAGCAAAAGGAGATACCGGATATAAAATCTTTTCCCGCATATTTGTGATTATGGCATTAATCATTCTGATTGTGCCGATGCTTGCCATGTTTGGAAGGTCGCTGGAAATCAAGGGAATCCAGAATTATATCACTGTGATGCAGGAAATTAAGATAGGAAAAAGTCTCATTAACAGCTTGTTTGTAGTCAGTGTTACTATTATCATAACGGTATGTATATGTTCCCTGGCCGCATATGCATTTTCAAAAATGCGCTTCAAGGGGAAAAATACATTATTTGTTGTGATATTGATGGGGATTATGGTTCCGGGGGCATCGACACTTTTTCCGGTTTTCCAGATTACCAGGAGCATGGGGCTGATGAATCACCTGACGGCACTGATTGGACCGTATGTGACTGGCAATGCAATTTTTGGTTTGCTGATGCTGAAGATTTTTTATGATGATTTGCCTGACGAACTTATGGAAGCGGCGAGGATTGATGGAGCCTCTTCCTTCCAGACATTCCGAAAGGTATATTTCCCCATAAGCATTCCCGGACTTTCGGTGCTGCTAATCAATACCTTTAACGGAGCCTGGAACGAGCTTATGATGTGTATCACGGTAATTGATGACAGAAATAAATATACGATGGCAGTGCTTCCCTACAGATATAAAATGGAAGCGATGGGACAGGTCGTCAATTCTGCAAAATGGCCCCAAATATTTGCCTGCCTGATTATATGTATGATTCCCCTTATCCTTTTTTATTCCTTTGCACAGCGGATGATTTTCAGCGGGGTGGCTGCAGGTGCAGTGAAGGGATAGCATGGCGTATGCCTTGACATAGCTATAGCAAAGTGGTAGACTACACCATAGAAATTTCCTGTCATCTATGCATGAAAAGAGGCGTCAAAGCAATGAAGGAGAAAAAGGGCGGCTTC
>CAPNGW010000086.1:4899-9085 GCA_948665105.1 uncultured Lachnospiraceae bacterium | reverse complement strand
GCTGGCGCTTACGGTATGGCCAAAGAAGCCATTCGGGCGGTTACGCGCACTGCTGCCAACGAGTGGGGCCGGTATGGCATCACCGTAAATGTCTTCCTTCCCATCATCACCACGGAATTCTTCCGGGAGACCCAGCCGGAAGCGCTGAAGTCACTGGAAAACAAGACCTCCTTAAAGCGTGTGGGAACGGCAGAGGAAGACTGTGCTCCTCTGATTGTTTTTCTGGCCAGCGACGAGGGCGGTTATTTCACCGGACAGTCCTACATGGTTGACGGCGGCATCCACAAGCATTCCTAAACGTCTGAAACCAATACGATTTGCCAATCCCTGGGGAGCATAATTCCACAGGATGAAACTCTAAAACACCGGAAAGTCCCGAATATAGGCTTTTCCGGTGTTTTAAATATGGGGAGAATTTCACTTTTTAAGCACCGCCAAAGCACCCTAAAAAAACAGCAGACTCAATCATTTAAATTCTCGAGATATTCTTCCAGGCAAATACCCTTTTCGTAAATTTCCGTAGCTGCTTCGACGCCTACATAACGGTAATGCCAGGCCTCCTCCGCCGTGCCGGTGATTTCCGTCTTGTTTCCGGGATATCGGAAAATAAAGCCGTATTTATAGCTGTTTTCCTGCAGCCACAGGTAAACGTCGTAGGTTGCCCCGTTAATATCCACGGCAAAGCCAAGCTGATGCTCACTATATCCCGGCACGGCCACCCATTGCTCCGCCATCTCTTTTGCATCGCTCTCCGAGTAGCCCTGTCCACGATATTGGGCAATCCTGTCATCATAAAGGCGCTGCTGCTTTTCTTTCGTCCGATAACCCGATACCACAAGGGGAAGCTGGCCCCAGTTGCCTTCCTTTGCCGCTTCCAGCATCTCCATCAACGACTCATAAATACGCTCATCCACCATCTCGCCACCTGGCGCTTCCACCAGATTTACCTCATAATTTTCGGGAATAGGATTCCATCTGTTTACCAGCGTCAAATACCAGTCTCCGTCAGTATCCGCCACATCTGTGCTCTGCTGCTCCTCCGTGGCCCCATAATCCATGACCGTTGCAGGAGGATTGTCCGCTGTGGACCCATAATCCATGGCAATTGCAGGAGGATTGTCCGCTGTGGACCCATAATCCATGGCAATTGCAGGAGGATTGTCCGTCACGGCAGCTATCAAAGATACAGCTTTTGGCGCTTCCCCCTTTGAAACCCCGACCAATGCTATTGGGAGAGATAAAGCCAGAAGTCCACCTCCAATATACCACCTGTGCTGCGCTCTGCGTCGCACCCGTCTGCCTTTGCACCGAATCGTTCTTTCTTTCATATTGCAACTCCTTTCCGGTAATAAAAAACCCATAGCACTCTTATCAGTAACTATCATACTTAAAAAGAGAACTAAGGGTTTTAAGATTATATCGATTAATTCCTAATAAAATCCTAATTTCAGATAAAGGCTTCCTTAATCTGAAGCAGGCAGCTCAACTGTGAATGTAATCGTACCATCTTCGCTGAATGCCTGAATGCTCCCGCCGTGCAAAAGAATAATTTCTTTCGCGATTGCAAGTCCCAGGCCAGTGCCACCGGTATCGGATATGCGGGCTTCATCCAAACGGTAAAACTTATCGAACAACGCCGAAAGCTTTTCAGCGGGGATTGCATCCCCTTTGTTTTGAAATGAAATCTTGATTAGGTCATCCGATTTTTCAGCAAAAATTTTGATTTCTGTATTGGGATAGCTATATGCCGCCGCATTTTTTAGGATGTTGCCAAATACCCTAGCCAGCTTATCCGCGTCGGCACATATAATCAATTGCTCATCAGCATCCAAAACAATGAAATTGCCACGCCGGGAAAACACCGGAGACAATTCATCCGATAGCTGCATAAGCATAAAGCATAGGTCAACCGGCGCCTTCGACATCTTAATTTGCTGAGAATTGTATCGCGTGATTTCAAAAAATTCATTTATCATCTCCTCCAGCCGGTATGCCTTTTCCAATGTGATGTGCAGGTTCTTTGCACGTTGTTCCGCTGACATGTCCTGGGCTTCCTCCAGCAGATTTAGATAGCCAATCACCGAGGTAAGCGGGGTGCGAATATCGTGGGCAAGGTACATCACCAATTCATCTTTCCGCTGTTTTGCAAGGGCGCTTTCCGCTTTGCGCTGCTCCAACGTTTGCTTTACGGCATTTAACTTGCGCTCAAACGGCATCATTTCCGGCGACAAACAGATTTGCACTCCATCGTCCGCAAGCAAAATATCAATGCCCTGATTGATTTCCTTAAAATATTTCCTCATCCATCGAAACAGCCGCCAGAGCAGCAGAAGGAACACAAGCACGATTGCTGTGACAAAGAAAATCTCTTTATATCCACGGAAATATTCGTGGTATATCATAAACGCCTTTTCATGCTTGATATTCAGAAGGCGCTCCAGCATGCTGACAGTTACATCACCCAGCCGCTGCTTCCAGAGGAGCAGATACAGCCCCGTCACAATAAGGACAGATATGAAGACGTTGGTACAAAAACGCCACATTATTTTAGCCTGAAATGTAACAAACTCATCCTTTTTACTACGCTTCAATTTTATAGCCAACCCCCCATATCGTTTTGATGTATTTGGGCTTGTCCAAGGTATCGTCTAGCTTTTCCCGCAGATGGCGGATGTGGGCGGTTATGGTGTTGTTTGCCTTGTTGTAGTATTCATCCTGCCAAATCTGGCGGAATAGTTCTTCGGCGCTGACTACAGTGCCTTTGTTCTCCAGGAGAATACGCAGGATGGAAAATTCTGTGGGCGTTAGCGTGATGGGCGTCCCTCCTGCCAGACACTTATGCGCTTTTAGGTCCATTTCCAAGTCAAAGTGACAGATAAGGTCTTTTTCTCCGGTTGGAGAATGTGTCGGGTTATACCGTTTGTAGCGGCGCAGCTGAGATTTTACCCGCGCAATCAATTCCAGAGGACGAAAAGGCTTGGTGATATAATCGTCTGCACCCAGGGTAAGCCCATTTATTTTATCCATCTCTCCATCTTTGGCTGTCAGCATGATAATGGGGTATGTGTATTTTTCCCTGATTTTCTGACACAAGGTAAATCCATCTATATCCGGCAGCATAATGTCCAAAATGGCAAGATCAAATTCGGTTGTATGGATACATTCCAGGGCGGTTTTTGCGGAATAGAATTTGAATACGGTGCAGTTCTCGCTGTTGAGATATACTTCAATCAAATCTGCAATTTCAGCTTCATCATCCACCACCAGTATTTTGTCCGGCATAACGCATTCTCCTTTTGTCGTTTTTCATTCATTATAAACAAAATAAATATCTATGTCATTGATTTTTGAATGAGAAATCATTAAGATTTTCTTTATTTTTTCTCATAAAATACCCTCTCTATGCTTATAGAACATGAAAGCAGACAAAGCAAGGGCCATCAATTCCGCCGCCGGCGTCGCCAGCCAGATACCGTTAACGCCAAGGAGCAAAGGAAGCACAAGCATAGTAATCAGCATGAACACAAAGGACCTGGAAAATGCCAGGACAGCCGAAACAATTCCATTGGATAATGCCGTAAACATCCCGCTGGCAAAAATATTAAATCCGATAAAAAACAATGCTATTGTACATATCCTGTTCCCCGTTACCGCCAAATCATAGACCGGATTATCCGGACGGGCAAATACCGACACCAGCGGTCTCGTCAGCGCAAAGGAAGCCACAACCGTAATCACAGAGATAACTGCAATCACCTTAAAGCTCACCGTAACCAGTTTCTTCAGCTTCTCACGGTTCTGTTCTCCATAGTAAAAGCTCAGCATGGGCGCTACGCCGTAAGAATACCCCGTATACAAAGAGCTGGCAAACATCAGCACATACATGATGATGGTGACAGCCGCAACCCCGTCCTCTCCCACATAGCGAAGTATCGTCCAGTTGAACATCATCGTAATGATTCCGGTAACAAGGGCAGTGGCCATCTCCGAGCATCCGTTTGTGGCCGCATTTCCAAGGACTCCTGCCCGGAATGCCGGCTTCTTAAAATGCAGCAGGCTCTTTTTTTGGCTGAAAACAAACAGGCCCACAACCGCCGTCACAGAATACCCCAGTCCTGTGGCAATGGCCGCACCGCTGATTCCCATATCAAGCCCGGCGATAAACACATAATCAAGCACCATGTTC
>CAPNGW010000086.1:0-4855 GCA_948665105.1 uncultured Lachnospiraceae bacterium | reverse complement strand
GAGAAAGATTTGCCTTTTCGCTGGCAATCATATAAAGCGTAAAATTGTTCATCAGAAGGATTGGTACAGTGAACACCAGATAACGGCTTAAATATTCCACACAGTATCCTTCCACATCGGCGGAAAGGTTCATTCCGGCAAAAATATGATTTATTGCCAGATACCCCACTGTACACATGACAAGCCCCACAATGACATTTACCAGAATCAGAAACGTAAAATCCTCCCTTGCCTCCTCCGTTTTTTGTTCCCCCATCTTTTTCATGATAACCGCGCTGCCTCCGGTGGCAAGCATGGTGGAGATTGCCGTAACAAGCTGGATTATGGGCGCCGTCAGGTTGATGGCTGAGAGCGCATTGGTGCCAATGAGATTCGATACAAACAGGCCGTCAACCATTGTGTAAAAAGACATAAACACCGTCATGGCAATGGTTGGCACGGCAAATTTCAGAATATTTTTCAGTGTTACAGGTTTTTCGTATACATTTGTGTTTTCCATAAACATTTCCTCCATGGACCTTGTAATTTCTCCTTGTGGGTGATATTATAAACCGTACAGTAACTGTACAGTCAAGGCCAGATTTTAAATTTTCAGGAGGAAATCATGAATAAAAAAGACAGGCTTCTCACAATCGGCCAGTTTGCAGCCATGCACGGAATCAACAAGAAAACCCTGATGTGGTATGATGAAATCGGTCTGTTCAAGCCAACTGCCAAAAACCCCGAAAACGGATATCGCTGCTACAGCTACCATCAGAGTTCCATCCTGGAAACCATTCTCCTGCTTCGGGAGCTGGACGTTTCCATCAGTGAAATACAGGATTTCATGAAAAACCGTTCTGCCCAAAAACTGAAATGCCTTCTGGATGAGAAAATAGCAGACCTTGACCTTCAGATTAACCATCTTAAGGCACTCCGAACAACCGTCTGCAGCCACCACCAGAATATGTGTACCCTGTTGACAATGGATTTGTCCGAAATCAGCATAATAGAAAAAGAAGAATGCTGTCTGGTCACAGTAGATATCACCAGAGACACTACCTTTGAAAAAGCAGTTGAGCTGATTACAGCCGAAACAGAAAAATACCATCTGGGACGCCTGCATGATGCTTCCTACGGCTCTATGATTCCGGTTACCAGCCTTAAGAATGGAGATTTTGACGATTATTCCAGACTTTTTATTGAAATCCCGTTCCTCACCTACAGAGCAGGCCTCCACATGTCCCCCGGTGGAAAATACCTGAAAGCTTTCCATAAGGGGGACTGGGACAAAATACCTCAAAAGTACGAAGAAATTTTCGCATATGCAAAAAAACACGGTCTGTCACTTCACGAATTTTCCTATGAAATGTGCATCAACGAGAATGTCATTGACCGGATTGAGGATTCTATTGTGCAGATTGAAATTCCCATTCACGGATAGATACAAACCGTATCATAGCAGCTACTTATCTGTGAAAAGCTTTACCGTTACAATCTCAAAGGGGCAAATCTCCCACTCTGCCTCCCCGTTTTCTTTCAGAGGCAATACCTGCCCGGCATCCTCCAAATTCTTCCTGCGCCTGCATAGAGTGAACTGTTGAGGCCATGTGCATCTGCCATAATTCTTGTATTTTCCAAAGGCTCACTATAGCTCACAAGGGCAAAACAAAAACGGTGATGTCCACTGTCCCGCATTCCGTCAAAGGCGTGCATGGAGTACGCATCCGGCTCATGGAGATAGGTAGGCATAGTCGGACTGCGCAGGAGGGATACTGACAATTCCGAACCATTGTCTCTCTCCTCAATACAGCAGCCAGAGTAGATTTTCATCACAAATCGGCGGGGAATTTAGCCGCCGGATTTCCTGCCCTACGGATATACGGCTCAGCAGCATGCTCCATTACCCTTGAAGGTCATTTTGGCGATGAATTAAATGGAAAATTTCACATAATGGTGCTATAATTATTTTGAAATTATCTAAGGAAACGCTTTTATCAGCGTTTCCTTAAAGGCTGGTTTTAAGATTGTGAAGAAAAAGCTATGAACATTAGAGAATTTTGGGATGCTGTTCTGCGGCAGGATGCAGATGCCATCCGTAAATATTTCCACTCCGATGCTTGGATAAACTGGCATAACACCAACGAGCATTTCACCCTGGAGGAATTTATCCGGGCAAACTGCGAATACCCCGGCGACTGGAACGGCAGGGTAGAAAAGGTGATTACCACTGACACCCATATTATTACCGCCACCCATGTTTTCACTAAGGACGGGAAGCTGTCGTTTCATGTGGCTTCTTTCATCCGTATCACAGACGGAAAAATCACATCTATAGACGAATATTGGGGCGATGACAGTGCGCCACCCCAATGGCGGCAGGATAAGCATATTGGAAGTAAAATTAAATAACCGGTATTTAAAATATTGGAGGATATAAAATGGAAAACAAGATTACCATCCGTGAAGCAGTCACAAAAACCGATGTTGCAGCCTTCTGGGAGCAGCTTTATAACTATTTTAAAGGGGATATCTTCCCTATTCCGGAGGATGAGGACCGCGCATACTTCCTGGGTGATGAATACCGGGCACATATGCAAAGAATTCACAGCAGACCCCAGGACCGGTGCTATTATCTGTTCTTCTGTCGTGGCGGACAGGACATTGGCTTCGCTCTGCCGGTGATTTACAACACCGAGGACGGCAAGTGCTTCATTATGGAGTTCTGTGTCTTCCCGGAATTTCGAGGTGACGGAACCGGAAAGGAATGCGCCAGGAAGCTTCTGGACTGGAGCAAGGAAAATGGCGCATTCTACGCAGAGCTTAATTATGGCAGCAATGCGCGGCGGCTCCACTTCTGGAAAAGCGTTGGTTTTATTGAGAACGGCGTTGACGAGTGGGGACAGCCGCTGATGCTTCTGCCTCCCCAGGACCATAATCCCATTACCATCGAAGTCTTATCGGATCCAGAGGATTGGCAGCTCAAAAAGCTGGAAAACGGATTCTTAAAGGAAATCGGCGAGCAGACACTGACGGAAGAAAGGCAGGCACAGCTTCAGCAGGCTATCCGCCACGGAAGAATCACATTCTTTGTGGCGAAGCGTGGCTATCGAGCTGTGGGAATGTGCAGCGTGGCCAGATGCTTTTCAACCTTCGCCTGCACCGATACCGGTGTATTTGAGGATTTCTATATAGAGCCGGTGTTCCGAGGGAAGGGGATTGCCCGAAAGTTGGCGCAAGCAGCACAGAAATGGTGCAAAGAGAACGGAATTGCCAGTCTAACCGTTTGCTGTGCTCCCTGTGATGAGGGAATGTATCAGGTACTTGGATTTAGCATTCGCTTAGGCGCTACATTTGCACATCTTTGTTGATTCTAACTGACTCAATATATTTTTTAGTGTACTGGCCAAATTATATCTGGTCAGTACACTAGATTGTTCATTGACTCAAAGTTATATAATATCTCATCTTACAAACTAAATAATATTCAAATCCTCATATTTTATATATGCTCTTCATTCAATCAATTTTATCTGTTCCGCCGCTTTAAGAACATTCAACTGATACTCTGCAATCTCTTTCAAAATCTTAAATCTTTCTGTCTTATTTCTGCCCTCACGGATCATTTGCGCATTATGAGTTTCCAAATTGGATAAAACTGTAAGTTCGTTAATTGAAGCAAAATCTCTCACATTATTCTTTTTCGCCAATTCAGGATTTTCATCCCGCCATGCTTTTGCTGTAAATCCGAATAACGCAACATTCAAAATATCCGCTTCCCCTGCATATGCCAGCCACTCCAGATTTTCTTTATAATTTCCTGACGGAATCAAGTAATTCTTAACCGCATCTGTTTGAATCAAATAATTATTTTTAGATAGAAATCTTTTTGCATCCCACTCAATTTTCTTTGTATCATTCTCCGCTTCTTTCAATCTTTGGAATTCTTTAATCAAATATATCTTAAAAACAGGACTGATTGCTGAAGCAAATTCAAATGCAATATCTTTGTGTGCATACGTTCCTCCATATTTTCCACGTTTCACAAATAATCCTATCGCTTTTGTCTTTTCAATCCATTCTGAAACACTTAACACAAATGTATGTAAACCTGCTTCGCTTTTAAAGTGGTCGAATTCGACCACTTTAAAAGCAGGATTATAAATCTGTTCCCATGTACCCAAAAATTCCAATGTCGCTCTGTTTCGCATCCAGTTCTTGACAACATCAGCTCCCCTGGACTCACCGACTTTAGCTTTTGCAATATCAGTGATACAGATATAATCGTCAAAATTTTCCTCTGAAACAGTAATACTGATGTTTTGCACCACAATTACTTTATTTTTTCCCATCTATCTCCACCTGTATAGCGCCAATCAACGCTTTATTTATAAATAGTATATCATGTTACCTTAGTTTTTTCAATCTTTTTCGAACATAAGTTCCATTTGATTGCTTCGTAAATTTTTTATAATTTAAGAACTATTATCCATTTTTATCTTTACCTACTGTCAATACAGCATTTAAGCAAGGCATAATAAATACTTTATTCGACACCATATGCGAAAAATAAAGCATTTATTAGCCCAAAAGCCTACTCCATTTTATCCCGGCAAACTGTCCCTCAAACAAAGCGTCCCCCACCCAACCACCGGATTCGGATACTCCTGAATCAGCGGAAGGGGCTTTGCCCCCTTAATAAGATAGGCCTTTATCTTCTCCCCGTAGAGAAAGGGATCGTTCCCTTCCACAATGCCCCACTGCATCAGGAGGGCCGCGCTCCCTGTCACAAAGGGTGTAGCCATAGAGGTTCCGCTCCTCACACTGTAGCCCCCGCCGGGAGCTGCCGATAAAATATCTACCCCGGGGGCCGCCA
>CAPNGW010000085.1 GCA_948665105.1 uncultured Lachnospiraceae bacterium | reverse complement strand
GAATTCGCTCTCCGGGGCTCTCTCCTTGGAAACCTTCTTGGCGCAGATGATAAAGTCTATGCCAAAGCCCCTGTAAAGCTGGGGAAACTGGGCGGTCTGCCCCCAGCCGAAGGAGTTGTAGCCCACCTTCATGCAGCTTCCGTATTTCTCTGAGGTGCGGATACCTGTTAAGAGGTTCCGCACCAGGCATTCTCCGTCCAGGGGATACAGGTCCGGCAGGGTATACCAGGGGCCCACCGCAATCCGCCCGTCCCTGATATGCTTCTCCACCCGTTGACGGTTTTGGGGCTTTACCTCCAGATAATCACTGATGGGAGCCACCTGTCCGTCCAGCAGGAAGCAGTGATACTCCGAATCCGTATCCAGGGTCTTAAGCAGTTCATCCATAAATTCAATCAAAAGCATCCGGTTCTTCCAGATGGGATACCTCCATTCCCTGTCCCAGTGGGTGTGGGGAATCACGTAATTTGTCTTTTTACTCATCATTCTCTCCTTCATTCTATACTGACGTCCCAGCTTATACACCTTTGCATATTAAGGGCCGCCGCATTCCTTTGCGGCGGCCCTTACCTTAAGCTTTTCTTCCTGTCTTTACAAAATTATTCTGTGGGTCCGTATGTATTGGCTTCCCATACCGGCTGCATCTCTGCAATGAAGTTTTCTGACAGGTATCCCTGATCGTCAGAAAGCAGCATATTGTAGAGGGTGTTGAACTCAGCAAGTGTAACACCATCCATCTGGGCCTGTTCCATTACACTGATTAAGCTTTCTGCCCGGTCATAATCAGCAAATCGCCTTGCTTCAAAATCATTTGCAGGCTCTGCGGGGTTGGCCACCTTGAAATTGGTATTCACACCGTTTGCATTGTGACGCTCAGATTCTGCCTGCACCATCACCTTTAAGATATCCGCCAGAAGCTGGGGATCGTCATAGTTGGCATTCCCTGTGTATCCGCCGCCATTTCCCTTTCTGGGCTCGAAAATCAGCTGAATATAATCATCTCCGGTATTGGGGAAGCTGAAGCTTCCTGCCTCAAATCCAAGCTTGTCTGCTGTCATATCACCGTTGAACCAGGAATAGGTCAGAATCATTCCGGTATTTCCTGCCTGGAACTCAGAATAAGCGGTGGCATCATCCTTGTTGGCAATATCCGCTGCGAAGGCTCCCATGGTCTTAAGCTCATCAAAATATCCCAGTGCTTCTTTGATTCTGTCATCTGTCCAGTCACATTTGCGGGCATTCAGGTCTTTGAAGCCTTCCGGTGAAGCGCTGGCAATGATACCGTCAATCAGAGAGACGGATGATACCCACTGAGCTGTGGTGATGGGTGTAACGCCTGCATCCTTAAGCTTCTGACAGGCTGCCACAAACTCAACCATATTATTGGGCTCTGCAATTTGGTTATCCTCAAAGAGTCCTTTGTTGTAGTAGAAGACCGGTGAATAGTACGCATTCTGTCCGGCTGTCAGGAAGTAGATTGCTTCGCCATTGTAAAGAAGCTCCGGATTGTTGTAGTTTGCGTCCACCCATCCATCTGCCTCAACGTATTGGCTGATATCCAGTGCGTCTCCCGCTCCGAGAATCGCATCGATATCCACACCGTTTGTAAAGTAAATCTCCGGAAGGTCACCGGAAGCGCTTAAGGTCTTAATGGGGCTGTCCGCTGTCATGGGAATATACTCAAACTCTATATCCGGAAAGCTTTCCGCCAATGCCGGCTGAACATAATTCTCCATCACATCCACCTGTGTGGAGTCTGTCTCCGGCCACAGGATACTGATCTTTTTTGCCTCCCCCAAAGCCTCTGTGCCTCCGGCCTCGTCTCCCTGCTCCTTCGCGCCTCCTTCATTTTCTTCGTTTGTCTCATTTTTGCCGTTCTGATCTTTATTGCCGTCGGCTTTGTCTCCATTCCCGCATGCTGCCAATCCCAGTACCATGGCTGATGCCAGTAAAAGACTGACTACTTTTTTCATCTTCATGTTCATTTCCTCCTGGATATTTGATACACCTATTATAGCTTCCGTTTTCCCTTTGAGGGGTGCATATTTTTAGCTGATGGTTCACTTTTTTTGGCATTGATTGCTTAGAGCTCTTCTTTCTTCTCCCTGGCTGTCCGCAGCATATCCATATACTGATACGGCGTAACGCCAAATTCCTTTTTAAAACAGCGGTAAAAATATTTTTCGTCCGTGTATCCCACCGAGCATGCAATCTCAATCATATTTTCCCCTCCGTCCCGAAGTGCGTCTGCCGCCTTTGTCACACGAAAACGTGTGATAAACTGGCTTGCCGACATTCCCATCTCCTTTGTGAACTGGTTACTGAGATAGGAATAGTTCACAAACAGCTCCTCCGCAATTCTCCTCAGGGAAAGGTCCGGGTCAGAATAATTCTCATAAATATAATGAAGCATATCTGTAATGAGCTTTGATACGGCAGGCTCATGAACCCCATTCTCAGCCTCCGCCCGGGATCTTACAATCTCTCGAAAGGTCTGGCCGTAATTCCCCACCCCCACCTTTACGGTACACACCCAGTTTTGCATGAATGTAATCTGGATTTTCTGCATAAGTGCGCTCAGCGCCACCATATCCCAGTCCGTTTCAGAAAGATTAGCGAAAATAATATACAGATTGCCCCTCCCCAGATAACACACCCTATACGTCCATTCCTTTTCCATCTTTCCCATGGCTTCCTCTATCTTCTTCTGCCACTCCGCCTGGCTCATATGAACATATGTCCTGGAGTCAATATTCAGAAAGCATACCCCATATCCGCCTTTCTCAAGGCGGACATCCAGCTGCCTGCACTCAAACAAAAACTGTTCCTCTTCCATATTGTCACCTGCCAGCAGCATACCCAGAAATCTCTTCCTGTTTTCCTCCGTATTTTTCTCCGCCCAGAATTTCAGGCTTTCATATTCCTTCTTTTTTTCATTTCTTCTGTCAAGAACCTCCACCATATTCTGTATGGTTCCAATCAGTTCCTGGTCATCAATGGGCTTTAAAATAAAATGCTCCACTCCCAGCTCAATTCCCCGTTTTGCATACTCGAACTCACTGTACCCCGTGACAATGGAAAACAGCATTTCCGGAAACGACTTTTGCAGATTTGTAATCATGGTAAGGCCATCCATAAAGGGCATGTTAATATCTGTCAGCACAATATCCGGCTTTAAGCTCGTCGCCTTCTCTATGCCGTCAAAGCCATTTTTTGCTTCCCCGCAGACGGTACACCCGTATTTTTCCCAGGGAATAGACATTTTCAATGCTTCTCTGGGAAAATATTCATCATCCACCAATAATACCCTATACATCTTTCTCATCCCCATATTTGTATTCAAGGGGCAAACACAACGTAAATTGCGTATACTGCCCTTCTGTGCTTTCAATCTCCATATGATAGCTGTGACCATATATCAGCTTCATCCTCTGGTTAATGTTGATAATGCCAAAGGATTTTGTGACACTTTCTCCGGATTCCAGGCTCTGGCGTAGCTGCCTTAGCCTCTCCTCTTTGATTCCTGCGCCATTGTCATGGACAACGATTCGGATGGCTCCCTCCTCCTGCTCCAGTGTGACACTTACCCGAATCTGACACTTTCCGCTTCCGGGCTTCAGTCCATGGTGCAGCACATTTTCCACCAAAGGCTGTATCGTCAGCTTCGGCACCCACGCATCCTCCGCCGGCTCATCGCACTCAATGACGTACTCCATATATTCAATATAGCGCAGCTGCTGCAATTCCATATAATTGCGGGTCAGCTCTACCTCTTCCCGGAGGGTGATAATATCCTTCCCGGAGGAAAGAGAAAGGCGGTAGAAGCTGACCAGATTCTGAATGGTTTCCAGCGCCTTGTCCGACATTCCCAGTTTGATAAAGGAGGAAATGATTCCCATGGTATTATACAGGAAGTGGGGCACAATCTGGGCCTGCAGCAGACGTACCTCATTGTGACGCCGCTGTCTTTGCTCCTCATAGATGCGGTTCATGGAGGCGTCCAGCTCATCCATCAATTCGTTAAAGCGGCTGCCCAGAATACCAATCTCCCCGGCATTTCCCTCCAAAAACCGCAAATGAATGCTATTCTCATCATCCTTAATCTGTCCCATAACATCCATCAGCTTTCCCAATGGCTTTGTAATGCTTCTGGACACCAGCCATGAGCTTACCACCGCAAGGGCCACTGATAAAAACGTCAGTGCTCCCATAAATCCCCTGGCTTCTCTCTGCTGTCTGCCCAGTTCCTCCAGAGTAGTCTCACAGACCAGTCTGACCCCTGTCATTTCAATGTCCCGGCTTACATAAAGTAAATCCTGGCCCTTTTGCTCCTTTAAGAGGATTCCATCCTGGATACATCTTTCAAAATCCTTGGAAGAAAGCTTCAGCGTCTCCCTGATATCATGCCCCAGCTCCGCATTGTCAACAGCAGACAGAATCTGGTTATCACTGTCCACCAGATAGAACCTGCTGTTGGAAACCTGATTTGCCGATTCTAATATGTCAGAAAAGCTGGATTCCCTTATATAGATTGCAATCGCACCAATTCTCTGTTCAGCTTCGTCTCTTACAGATTTCACCACCGCAAATCCATAGTCCGTGCTCTTGGCATAAGACCGATACTGCTTCAATGTCAGCAGTCCCGTCCATATCGGCGGACTCTGGGAAAGCGCTGCTCTTAGAACATCATCCGGGATAGTCTTCGTCTCATCCACTGAAGGGTCATCATAATAGCTGTACTCCAGAATATCTCCATTGTATATCTCAAGACTGTAGATCATAGAAGTGGAAAAAATCAGCTTATTGCTGATCTTATCCCATTTTTGTTTCATTTTCACCCGATTCAGAATCTTACTCTCTTCTGACATACTCTGATACTCTTGGATGGCATCCAGCACTCTCTCATCCAACGACATATACTTTGTAAAATCTTGTGCGTAAAGAACCAGGGTTTCCACGTTATTCTGCATCGCATTTACTGTATCCTGGTAATCATCCACCATCCGCTCCGTCAGCATTTTCTCAAACTGGCTGCCAAAGGCATAGCCCAGAACCAGTACTGTGGATGTGGTAATCAGAATCGTGGTGAGCAGAATCAAATTTCTCAGTTTCATTTTCTTTTCCTGTTCTGCTCTCCGGCTTACTTCAAGCCGGAGGAGCCAACCATTGCCTCTTCAATCTGCCTGTTACAAAAAATAAAAACAATAATTGCCGGCAGAGATGTTATTGTAACGGCAGCTCCCACTTCTCCCCAGTTTGTGAGGTCGAACTGACCGAAAAACAAATCCAGCGCCAGGGGAATTGTCCGCATCTCTTTCCCCATCGCAAGGATACTGGCCAGCGCATATTCATTCCAGTTCTGAATATACATCAGCATTCCCTGTGTCACCAGTGCCGGCTTCACCATGGGAGCCATAATGCTGAAAAAGGTCCTGTATACCGTGCATCCGTCTATGGCCGCCGCCTCTTCCATCTCCACAGGAATACTGCGGAAAAACGCACATATCATCAAGATTGCACTGGCCATAGAAAACGCCGCATAAGGCAAAATCAATGCGAAATAGGTGCCTTTGAGTCCAAGGGTCATAACCAGACGGTATACCGGAATCATCAATACAGACACCGGAATCAGCATTCCCATTGTAAAATACATTCTAACCGTATTCGCCCGCTTCATACGCATTCTCGTTATTGCATATGCAGCCATCACACTGACCAGAAGGCAGATGACCAAAGCGCCTGTGGTATAGATAAAGCTGTTCTTTAAGAGCAATGGGATATCAATTCTCTCCCAGGCCGCCGAAAAATTCTCAAAGTGAAGTCCCTCCGGAATCCCCCACGGGTCCCCCGATGCCTGGGAAGCGCCTTTTACCGACAGCATAATCATCCAGTATAGCGGAATCAGGAACGATAGCGCAGCAAGAATCAGTATAATATCTCTTACACCCTGTCCAAACCTTTTGCCCATTTTTTTGTTCATCCCATTCCCTCCCTTAATACTCGATAGGCTCGCGAGCCACGTACCTGTTGATGATAAAGGCCCAGAAAACACATTCCAGTAAGAACAGCAGCGCGATGGCGCATCCATATCCGAACCGGCTTGTTTCAAATGCCTGGTAATACATCTCGTAAATGACTGTCCTGGTGGCTCTTCCCGGACCACCCTTCGTCATGATTGCCACCTGGGAATACATACCCAGCGTACCGATGGTGGCTCCAATCAGTACATATTTGAACACGTCCTGCAAAAGTGGCAGTGTAATATGGAAGCTTGCTTTCATGAAGCCGGCCCCGTCAATCAAAGCCGCCTCATAAAATTCTCCCGGTATCGTGCGGATTCCCGTGTAGAACAAAAGTGAGTTCATTCCCAGATACTGCCAGATATAGGCAACTGCAATGCATGTCATAGCCGTATCCGGATTGGTGAGCCATGATTTTGTCAGATTTTCAAGTCCCACCGCATTCAAAACGGTATTCAGAAGTCCTACATTGGTGTCAAAGATTCCCAATACAAAGAATTTACCCACAACCGTAACGGATAAAACAATTGGAAACAATGCCGCAAACCGGTAAATTGCCTTTGCCACACGCCCGGCACGATCCAGCATCAGCGCCAGCAGCAGGGATATTGGTATTCCAATCACCAATTCCAGCAGCAAAAGCCAGTATGTATTTCTGTGAGCCTCCCAAAATGCCGGGGATTTCAAGGTGGTAATATAATTCTGAATTCCGCTCCAGCCCAGAGACGCCGCACCATTGTGGTTCTGCAGACTCATAATAAAGCAAGGGATAATTGAGTAAATTACAAAGGTTGAAAACAAAATAAATCCCGGCAATAAAAATATGAACTTAGCACGTTTCGAGTAGAAACTTTTCATGGCTCATCTCCTCCAATCTTCTTCCTGATACCATTATAAAATCCGAAGAAAAATTGAGGGGTACATATTTTTAGCACCGGGAGTATTTTTTTTTGTTTTTATTTGAAGCCATAACGCCAGTCTCCGTTATCCTCCTCCTGCCTGGGCATGTATTTGTGAAGCCCCGGCTCTGTCAGATAGGAGATAATCAGCATGGTCAGAGGCGGCGACAGTATCACCAGCGGAAAAGAAGCCAGAACCATAATCACAGCGGCCGCCAATATCAGGACTATGGGAATGCCCCTTAGCAGAAATCTGGCAGCAATCACGTAATTCAGGCGGACAATCTTCCCAAAAGTATTGGAGAATCTGGAAAATACAGGAATCAGCCAAATTACATTGATAAGATATAGCACCGACAAAATCACCATTCCCACAGCCAGTATGAATATGGGCATTGTTCTGCTCTGGGACAGAAAGAATACCTGATAATCCAAAAATCCCACTGCCACGCCGATTCCGCCGTACAAAAGAGTGAGCCCCACGCCCTGCTTTAAATTCTTCCTGCAGGCATCTTTAAATTCCTCAAATACCTTCCCCCGCTCATAGCGGATACATTTGACTGTGACGTGATACATACTTGCAGTTGAAGTCAGAATCGTTACAATGGGAATGCAGCCCACAAGCCATAAAAGTGTGAGAAACACCATGTCGACGATTTTGCTGCATACGGTATAAAATTTACCTTCTGCACTGAATAAGCCTTGCATAATTTCCTCCTGGCTTGCTTTTAGCCGTCAAATTGTTTTTAAGATGCTTCCATTATATGGACTCTCTCTCCTTGAAGGGGTGATAATTTTGTGTAGTTGGTGCAAATATTTTGGTTCCTGCCTATCCCGAAGTTTTGCCAATAGCGTGAACTATAGTTCTTAACATTTCTCTAACTATTATGTACACACATTAAAAATACTTTCACAATTATTTCAAATTCTCCTCATATCTGGTTCATAATTGGGGTCTATGATTAATTCATACACATGAGAACTCCCTTTTTCATATAAATCTTTTTCATAAACTGCCAGCAAGACCAGGTCTTGCTGGCCCTCCTTTTTTTCAGCCTTTTTATTTGGACGAATCCCCCGGCTCAGCCTGGCCGGCCGGTGGCACTCTATGCGCCCCTCTTCTTTCTCCTTCTTGCACAGACTCCACTGATTCCCGCGACTGCTGCCACCACCGCGCCTACGGAGCACCAGAATACGGGACGATTTGCATACCAGCGCACCAGGAAATTGGTGGACACCGTAATATTCCTGTGGAAGGGATACGCACTTTTAAATGCCTTCTCGTCGGTGTCCGTGACATTTCCGGCCCGGTCCGCCGCCACAATCCGGACCCTTTGGGAAACGTCGGACTCCTGAAGCACAAAGCTCCCTGCATAATGGTTGGCATCCCGGGAAAAATCCGTTACCGCCTCCCCATACTCTTTCCCGTCAACGTACACCTGGACGGACTGTAAGCCCATGGCATCAAACACCGTATAATATACCGTGACATGGCTGGCATTGGCGATTGTCTGCCCCAATCCGGTGACACCGGTGAGCTCCGGCGCCGTACTGTCCACCCAGAATACAATGGGAGCTTCACCACTGCTTCCGTTTTCCGGAGTGTTTCCCGCCTCATCCCTGGAGGAGACGGACAGCTTGTAAATCCCGTCCCCGACAAAATTTTCTTTGGCTATGATGTATTTGTACTGATACCAGCCACTGTCGCCCGGGGAAATCTGTCCCTCTGCCACCGGAGAAATCTGGCAGGATACCTCCGAAAGAGGCTTCCCGTCCCGGGTAATGGCAATTTTAAGGGACTCTTCCTCCAGCCGGTCGGCATTGTATTCCGTGATTATAAAATCCTGCTCCACCTTGGAGACATACACGCCCCCCTCCGCTGTCAGCGCATGGAGGTAATCGCTGTAGGCATATACGGAGCCAAAGCGGTTCAAAGAAAATGTAACCGTCCTCTCCCCTTCATTTCCCGCCTTGTCCCTGGCTTTCACATGCAAGGTGTAGATTCCGTCGTTGTCCCTGATCGTTTCAAAAATGTCCTGGGTACCGCCTCCGCCATGTTCACCCACCCTTATATTTCTGATAAAATCCTTGGTGACTTCCACATCCTTTTCAAACATTCTGGTTCGCGTCAGCCGTATTTCATGGGCGCTGAAGTTGATATCCGAAAATTCTATG
>CAPNGW010000084.1 GCA_948665105.1 uncultured Lachnospiraceae bacterium | reverse complement strand
TCGTTCCGGCTCCCAAAAAACCGATGCCGCTGATGACCTGGGCCGCCACACGGCCTCCGTCGCCGCTCCCCGTAACCTCTGTGAGATAAATTCCTGTCATCATTGCAAGAGACGAGCCTACGCACACCACCATATAGGTGCGAAGCCCAGCCGGACGGCCCTTTTTTTCCCGTTCATATCCCAAAATTCCTCCGAAGCACATGGCTAAAAATGTTCTTACCAGGACGGACCATATGGTGATTTCTCTTAACACTTCTATTCCTTTTATCAATCCGGCATTTCCCTCCTTATACTGGCCGCAATTTCCCCAATGACACTTTCAAAGGATCCCTCAAAGATTTCCATAGAGCATCCAAACATCAGGTTCAGCGGATAGTCAAAGTTCTCCACGTTGGAGCCGGTGTGGTCCCGGTAATCCTTTTCGCTGCCCAAATGAGGCACCCGGTCTTTCATATAGCGGGTATCGTCCATATAGCCGTACCGTTTTTTCCCAAGCTGAAAGGCCATACCACACTCGAACCCCACATCGTTGCTGCATTCATAGCCGCGGTAATCATTTAAATTTGCAATGATGGCATCACAGGAGCGCACCTTTTGCTGATAGTTCTGGAATTGATTTGCTGCCCGGGTGTACGCGTCCCCGGAGTCTATTTTTGTTACCCCCTTTTCCCAGGTAATTGGGGTAATTGCCTCCAGGTCATAGGCATCACAGATATGTGCCATTTTTTGATATATTTCTTCAGCCCCTTCGTCATAGCGCTCCGGCCCGGACAGGTATACCCGGGGGCGTAGGTGCACTTCTTCCGGCTCCTCCTCCTTTTCCTTCGTTACACTGCCGCCAGACATTCCTTTAAGTTTGCTTTCCTCCTCCAAATCCACCATCACTACCTTCAGGCAGTCGAGAAAACCACCTTCCACAATTTTTGTAGAACCAACCACGCAAGGCGCAAAGGGCAACTCCTTGTAAGGTGCTTCCTTGCCGTGCTCATCCCATACCTTGTCGTCCCTTAGCGTGTATTTCTGGTCCTTACATGCCAGACTTCTTTTGTCCCGGGTGTAACCGTAGCATCTTGCCTTTTTCGCATAAGCCATTCCGATTTCAAACACGGTTCCACTGTCCGCTTCCGAGCCCCGGTAAGCCTCCAGGTCCGCAATAATAATCGTTGTATCCATCATAACCTGTTCCAAATCCTGAAAAATACTTTTTGCATGGTCTTTTAGGTCCTTTCCAGACATATCAAGAGGGTGGTCATTGGGCAAAGTAACACCGAAACCATAGGATTCGGCCGTCTTTCTCATGGCCGCCAGAATCTCCGGCCCATGCTCGTAAAAGCATTCCGGTCCTGCAATATATATTCTTTCGTTTTTAAACATCACTTATCCTCCTTTACGCCAAAACCAGTTCCATCAAAAGCTTCAGAAAACGTCCGTAATCCGCTTTTCTTCCTATCTGTATCTTCGGAAGCTGATTCCACACATGATGATGCCGGTAGTCCACAACTGTATTTCCCAGGGTCAGCCCGTCCTTCGTTTCAATCCCTACACGGGCCTCAAAGGTCTCCACCAAGGAAGGGTCGATGGCATATCCCACCGCCATACAGTCAATAACCGTGCAATACGCCTCAAAGCCACGTTTGTTTACAAATTCAATGGCCTGGTACAAAAATTTTGCCTCCGGCCTGTCGCTGCATTTCAGGGCCTTTCGGTCCTCCTGGGTCAGATTTACATCAAAGTGGGTGGCAACGTCCAGCCCCAAAGCCGTAAGGGGTACGCCGGAATTGTAGACAATGGCTGCAGCTTCCGGGTCCACATAGACATTCCACTCACTTTGGGGAGTGTCTCCGGTTGCATTGGCAAAGGCATATTCATTCAGCCCAAACATGCCGGATATGGCAATGATTCCCGGTATCATGGGTTTTATTTCTGGCGCCTTTTTCATGGCCATGGCAAGGTTACTCATGGGTCCGGTTGATAAAAGGTACATTTCACCCGGGTATTTTTTTACCAAGTCAATTATGATATCTACCGCATGCTTCTCACTCAAGGGGACAGCTGGTTCGGGCAGATAGTTTTCCGCCTGTCCGTCCTGCCCATGGGAAAAAGGGTCCTTGGGTGTATCCCGAAACATGGGCTCCATCATTCCCCTGGCAACAGGTATATCCGTCCGTTTCAGCATTTCCAATACCTTCAGGGCGTTTTTTGCAGTTACATCTGCCGGGTAATTGCCGTTTACCGTGGTAATGGCCTTTACCTCCAAAAGCGGAGATTTCACCGCCATCACAATGGCCATGGAATCATCCATTCCCGGGTCGCAGTCTAAAATAATTTTTTTCCTTTCCATGGGTGACCTCCTTTGGATTTTGATAAATAATTGATAAATATTTATTGTTTGATAAATTATATCACCCTTTTTGTGGATATGCAACAAAAAAAAGACTGCCGAAGCAATCTTTTTCCTTGTATGTTCTGGCCATATATTTATTTTTTCGGGCTGCCCACAGATTTTCTCTGCCGCAGGAGGGGCATATAATAATAATTCTGTGCCGGCTTTGGATGTTCTTCCTCCTCCATCTGGCGCAGCAACAAGTCCACAGCCGTTTCCCCCATGGAGAGCATATTCTGCTCCACGCTGGTCAAGGGTGGTACAAGCCAGTCGCAGATTTCTGTATTGTCGTATCCAACTACTGAAAGATCTGTTCCGATTTGCAGTCCATGGTCCTGTGCATAGCGGTATATTCCTCTTGCAATCAGGTCGTTTGTTGCAAATATGGCCGTTACCCCTTGTTTCCTCAGGGCTCCGGCTCCTTCGTATCCGCTTTCCTGTGAATAGGATCCACGGTACACCCATTCCTCATGGCCGGCTATCTTGTGTCTGGCCAGCGCTTCTTTATAGCCCTCCAAACGTTTATCCGCAGTATAAGTTGCACCGCCTCCCAGAATAATTCCTATCTTTTGGTGGCCATTTATGATTAAATGCTCCGTTGCACATCTTCCGCCATACTTATTATCCGAGGAAACAAAGTCACTGAATACGGAATATACGGCGCGGTCCAGTAATACCAGGGGGATTTGAGCTGTCTGCAGTGATTTGATAAGCCGAATCCCTTCTTTATCAATACTCTCCGGGGCAACTACGATGATGCCGTCTATATTTTTCCCAATAAGGCATTCCATGGCATTCTTAAAGGAGGCAAAGCCTTCGCTGACCCAGCACTGAAAAACAGTGTAGCCTCTCTCCTCTGCTATTTTTGCAATATGTACCGCCAGGGACAGAAAAAACGGATTCTCGTATTCCGGCAAAATGAGACCTACACAATTTACTTTTTTTAACCCCTGAAAAATTCCATAATTTTCCTGCTGATAAGTCAGCTCGTTGAAGACTCTGAATATGCGTTCTTTTGTTTTCTCTGACACCCGGCAGGGCTTATGGTTCAATACCAGGGAAGCCGTCGTTGTAGAAACCTTTGCCAGTTCTGCAACATCTTTTACTTTAACTTTCACGGGTTTTCATCTCCTCTGCCTTTCCTTTCGGATTACCGGTTAAAAAAAGAACCATCCAAGGATGATTCTTAAATATGCTACAACCAGATTCATTCTGGCCAACTTCTCTCAATAATGACCAGTTTATATACTATCATATTCGCAACTCCTTGGCAAGGGTTTTTGTTAAGTTTTATGACTAAGGATAAATTTATGGTAAAAAGCTACCTACCAATACAAATCTTCCTCCTCCGAAACATTCAGGTTCTCCGCCAGCTTCTGCATAATCTCATCCGCCTGAGACATAAGCTTGGCGCATTTCTTAAGCTGCCTGTGAATCTCCTCTGTGAAGACCTATTCCTTCTTGTAGCGGAGCTGATGCTCCGTGCTGGCCCAGAAATTCATGGCGATGGTACGAAGCTGCACCTCCATGGGCACCTTCCGCTTCCTATCGGAAAAATGTACCTCCACCATCACAATCAGGTGAAGGCTCCGATAGCCGTTTTCCTTGGGCTTTCGTATGTAGTCCTTAATCTGCACCAGCTCCACGTCCGGCTGGACAATCAAAAGCCGTGCCACCTGGTACACATCAGTGATAAAGGGGCACACCACACGAACCCCCGCAATATCCCTTATATTGTTCATCATACAGCTGAAGGTCAAGGGCAGCCCCCGCTTCTCCATTTTCCGTAAAATACTCTCCGGGGATTTGATGCGGCTCTTGACGCTCTCAATGGGATTCCTATCGTTGCAGAATTGAAATTCCTTATTGAGGATGTCCAGCTTGGCAGTCAGCTGCCGGATGCCGGACTCATAGAAAAACATAATTTGCTTGTATTGCTTATCCATATCCAGGTAATCCGTGGCCTGAGGCAAAAGCAGGTCTTCCTCCGCCTCCATGGCCACCTCCAGAATAATGGTTTCATCTGTTTCCGTATTTTTCAGCTTTTTTAAAAAATTATTCATTCTCTTTGTCCTTATTTAACTGTCCGTAAATAATAATTTTAAAATTTCTGTATTCCTTGCCGTGTTAATTTTCAAGTAAATTATAGTATAAAATTATTATCTTACCGGAAAAAATTTCTTAAAAAAATGTAAAATTTGCAAACCCTCACTGTCGGGGCAGGCAGCATAGCTCCTTGACATAAAGATAGCACGGATGCTATTCTTATTTTATCAGACAGGAACGCCTCGGGCAAAAGGAGTAGGCGCCTGTAATAATACCAGGATAAAGGGAAAGGGCGGATAAAAATATGGAAAATATGACAGGCTTTCGGCGTTTTGGAACCATGCTGGACTGTTCCAGAAATGCAGTTATGAACGTGAGCAGCTTAAAGAAATGGATTGACATTACGGCAGATATGGGCTTTAATACCCTGATGCTGTATACGGAGGACACCTACGAGGTGGAGGGGCATCCGTATTTTGGCTACATGCGGGGACGCTATACCCAAAAGGAGCTTAAGGAGATAAACGATTATGCCGCAGGGAAGGGTATGGAACTGATACCGTGTATTCAGACGCTGGCACATTTCAATGCCATTGTACACTGGCCGGAGTATGCCCCCCATGTGGATACCGATGATATTCTGCTGGCAGGGGACGAAAAGGTATATGAATTAATCGACAATATGTTTTCCTCCATTTCCAAATGCTTTACCAGCCGTATCATTAATATCGGCATGGACGAGGCCCATATGATTGGCCGGGGAAGATACTATGATTTGCATGGGGATGCGGACCGCTCTCAAATCCTGGTGAATCATCTTTGCAGGGTGGCGGAAATAGGCAAAAAGTATGGGTTCACCTTCCTTATGTGGTCTGATATGTTCTTCCGTCTGGCAACGGGCGGCGACTATTACAAAAAGGACGCTCCCATCTGTGAGGAGGTTAAAAAGCAGATACCGGACAACGTAGAGCTCATCTACTGGGATTATTATTCACAGGATAAATCCCATTATAACAGGATGCTTGCTGCCCATGACAGAATCAAGGAAGGCACCTGGTTTGCAGGTGGATTGTGGTCCTGGCGGGGTGTTGCTCCCCACAATGGCTTCAGCATGAAGGCCACGGCTGCGGCATTGAAAAGCTGTCGTGAGCGGGGCGTGAAGGATGTATTCCTAACCTTGTGGGGAGACGACGGAGGAGAATGCTCCAAATTTGCCTTGCTCCCGTCTCTGTTTTGCGCCTCAAAGCTGGCCAAGGGAGTTACAAAAATGTCAGAGATTAAATCAGAATTCCAGGAGAAATTCGGCATTGACTTCCAGCGCTTTATGCTTTTGGATTTGCCTGGGACACCGGGCGGAAGAACAGATAAGATTGTCAATCCGGATAAATACCTTCTGTATAACGACTGCTTTACCGGGCTTTTGGACTCCACCCTGGCGGGAGGAGAAGGAGAACAGTATGCCAAGTGCGCCCGGCGTCTTTCACTCCTTAAGAAGGAGGAAAGCTGGGGGTATCTCTTTACAACAGCCGGCGCTCTCTGCCAGGTACTGGCCATCAAGGCAGAGCTTGGCATAAAGACACGCACAGTCTATAAGGAGCGGGACCAGAAAGCTCTGAGTGCACTGATTAAGGAATATAAGCAGCTATCAAAAAAGCTGGAAGCATTCTACCGTGCCTACAAGGAGCAATGGTTTGTGGAAAATAAGCCCCATGGCTTTGACATTCAGGATATCCGGATTGGCGGCCTTATGGCGAGAGTCAAAAGCTGCACAGAGCGTTTACAGGATTTGCATAACGGAAAAGTGGATGTGATTGAGGAGCTGGAAGAAGCCCAGCTGGACTTCTGCGGAGGCGGTATGGATTTTGCAAAAGAGCATATCGAATATATTACCTGGAGCCATATTGCTTCAGCGAATGTACTATAGCAATGGGATTGCAGGGCTCCACACGGAGCCCTGTTTTGTTGTCCCTGCAATCCGGCTTACCCTTGAAGCTTCGATGAGGTCCAAACATACGTTATTACACTGCCTTCCGGTTACTTCCTGTCCATCGCAGCCTGTTCCCTTAAGAAGTTCAAGAAGGCATCCACGCCCCCGCCAATCACCTGTACGCCCTGGGGACGCTCCCCTTCTATGCTTGAGACGTCAAAAAAATCTCCCTCAGAGGTCAGATTTGTCTTCATAAAAGAATCCGAACCGAAAATCCCCGGTTCAACCCCCACATACTCATCGCCAAAGAAAGCACAGTCCTTTGGTGCAATGCCACGTTTCATGAGATGTCTCATAATCATATCTGCATTGTCGGATTTTGAGGAGACTCCCACCTCCAGATATTTTGCATCACAGGTGGAGAGGACGTTAAGGCCCTTCTCCTGCCCCAGCTTATGGGCCAAATCCAAAAGGCCTTTAAGACCTCCCTGAATGCCATGGGTCTTAAGCTTCTCCCCCAGGGCCACCAGCTCATCCCCCTGCATGAAAAGCTGTTCTCCTCTGTCATGCTCCGGCATCAAATCTATCTTGCAGTAGTTGGGACGTGTAAACACAATGTCCGTGGCAAAATCATAATCCCTCAAAAGGGCCTGATGTATTTCAAAGCAGACCTGGTGAATCAATAAAAGCTTCTCCTTATTTGGCAAAAGGTCTGCGAATACATAGGGCTCTCCCGACGGTGTGTAGGCGTACTGATAGGCGCCCCGCCCCAGTCCCAGAAATAAGTTCTCAAGCTCCTTTGGGGTAAAAAATTCCTCCAGCTTTCCCCCGGCGATTTTCTCATAGGTGGTGCCGGAAATGATTACCAGGGGAATGCCCTGGGCCAGCAGAGGCTTCATGGCTTTGCATGCTTCATCCGCAGGAACGTTTCGGGATGTTACGGCAGTGCCGTCCCAGTCAAAAAAAATCGCGCTATATTTCTTCATAAATCTTTTCTCCTTCCGCAAGATACAATGCTTTATCCTCCATGTCTGTCCTTTTCAGGTAAACAGTAACCGGCGCTCCGCTAAGCAGGCAGAAGCCAACGCTCTCCCCCTCCATGCTCACTTCAATAACGGAACCCTTGTACTGAACCCGGAACACAAGGCTGTTCCACTGGTGGGGAAGATGAGGCTTGAAGAACAGCTTTCCATGGTGCATGCGCATACCTGCAAAGCCATTCACCAGGGCCTGCCAGGTGCCGGCCATGTTGGCCCCATGGACACCGGCATAGAAATTGTTGTGGTAGTCATCCAAATCCATCCTGGCGGAATCGGAGAAATATCGGTAGGCCTCTTCGTGATAACCGATATCACTGGCTACAATGCCAAAAATGCAGGTGGACAGAGAGGAATGATGAAGGGTAACCTCCTGATAGAAATCATAATTCCTTTGAATCTCTTCCTGGGTAAAGCAGTCATTGTGCAGATAGAAGCCAAGTATGGCGTCCGCCTGCTTGCTCATGCGGTGGCGCATGATGAATAAAGGATGATAATTCTCGTAAAGCCAGGCCCGCTTCTTAGGTGGAATGCGCTCCTCATCCCAGGGCTTACGCATCATAAAGCCATCATCCATGGGATAAATCCTTCGGCTCTCCTCATAGGGAAAATACATCTTTTCTACAATCTCTTCCCAGAGAGGCAGCTCCTCAAGGGAAAAGTCCAGACGTTCTTTAAGCTCTGTAAGCTTCCAGGGCGCCTTCTCCTTAAGAAGATATATGGCCTCAAGGGCGTCCCGGAGATTCTCTCTGGCCATCAGGTTGGTATAGAAATTGTTATCTACCAGCACGTTGTACTCGTCGGGGCCTGTGACGGAACAGATACAGTAGCGTCCTCCCCGGGCCTGGGAAAAGCTTCCCACATCCGCCCACACTCTGGCTGTCTCAATGAGGATCTCTGCCCCCATGTCAATCAGGAACTGCTCATCTCCGGTGGCCTGGCAGTACAGGCTCACTGCATAGCTCACATCTGCATTGATGTGGTACTGGGCGCTGCCCAGGGGGTAATAAGTGGAAGCCTCCTCCCCGTTGATGGTCCGCCAGGGAAACAGCGCTCCCACCGGATGTCCCATGACTCTGGCCCGGGCCCGGGCCTGATTCAACGTATGGAAGCGCCAGGTCAAAAGAGCCCGTGCCACCTCCGGCTGGGTATAGACGAACAAGGGCAGCATATACATCTCCGTATCCCAGAAGTAATGGCCTTCATAGCCCTCCCCGGTGAGAGCCTTTGCCGGCATACCACACCTTCCGTCTCTGCCAGCTCCCTGGAATACATGGAAGATATTAAAATGCAGACCCTGAATAATGGGAAGGGCATCCTCCCCTTCAATCCGGATGGCGGCTCTGTTCCAAAAATCCTCCACATAGGCCTTCTGGCGGCAAATCAGTTCATCCATGCCCAGCTCAGCCGCCCTTTGAAGCTCCTCTCGGATAAAGGAGCTCAGCCTCTTCCAATCCTCCGGCTGACTGCTGCTCTCATCCTGCCGGCACTCCGACTCATACGACTGGCATTCCGGTTTATCCAGACAGGAAGCGTAGGCCATAAACTTGTCCAGAGTCACGGCCTCCCCCTCCTTAAGGGCCAATGTAAGATGGCATATCCCTTCCAGCTCTCCCGTCTGGGAGATGCTTTCCACAACTGCCTCCCTGGGGGAAACATCCAGTAACGCTCCGCAGCCCATGGTGAGGCCGGATCCCACAGTGGTCCCCACATAGAGAAGCTCTGCCTCCTTGGCAGCAATAAGCTTTGGCACAAGGCGGCGTCCGAAGGG